>CAYJXH010000061.1:4084-8127 GCA_964373975.1 uncultured Nitrospirota bacterium
TTATTGGTAGCCCCTTTAAACGGGACATTCTCGGCTACTGAAATCTCCGCCTTCTGTTTATCGCTCGTCAAAATCTGCGGGGTTGAGAGCACATTCACATCACTTGATGTCTGGAGTGCCTTCAAAAAGGTTTGTGCGGTTATGGCACGAGGAGCGAACTCCCCGAATGCGGCGGCACCACCAATATCTTTTCCCAGTGCGATTACGTCTTTTCCCCCACCAGCGAAATTGAGACCACCTAAGAATGCGAAATCTCCAGTCTTAGAGCCTAAACCTCCAAAGATTACGCTAATGTCGGTACCAATCTCTCTTGATTTATCTGCCGACATCTCCATGACCACCGCTTCCACATAAACCTGCCGCTTCTTCTTATCCAGACTTTTAATCGTTTTTTCAACAATTTGATAATCGTCATCGGAGGCTGTAATAATCAACTGATTGGTCGTTTTGTCTGTAACAATCTGAACGGGCCCTGAAATCTCATCCGAACCTTTAGCCCGTGGACGCATTGGCTGTGTGGCCCGCGAAACCAGCGATGTTAGCACCTGCGATATTTCCTCCGCAACGGTATTCTGTAATGTATATAGGCGCATAGACCGATTCGGAGGATTTGCGGCAAAGGGGAGTATCTGGTATACCACGCCGGCCTGAATCACAGTAAATCCTTTCATCTCCAAAACGGAAATAAAGACCTCATAAGCCTTACTGACTGGAATTTTTACCGGCGAAAAAATCGTTACTTTTCCGCGAACCTGCTCGTCAATAACAAAATTCTTTCCCGTCAACTCACTGATAAACTTAACCATGACGGGAAGGTCAACATTGTCAAAATCTAACGAGACCATCCGCTCGGAAGCCGGCAAAGGCTCCGCCGTCTGCGCACCTGAAACAGAAGAAAATAAAAACAACAACCCCGCCAAATAGAATATTATAAACCGCTTCACACCTGCCTCCTTTGTTTAGGAATTTTATCGTATATTGTAGCTGAACGACTCTTCTTTGTTATTACGGACCAGTTCAATTCGGATGTTCTCTTCGCCTTTTAGTCTTTCAAGAACCTCCAAAAAATTTTGAGGATTCCCCACATCAATATTATTCACGCGCCTTAAAACGTCCCCATTTTGAAGGCCAATTTTACTATAGAGAGAATCTTCTCGAATGGCAAAAATTCGGAACCCGTCCGGTTTTCCATCCGTGAAGTTTGGAACCACACGCGCTTTCGTCAAAAGCTCTGGAAGATGCGCTATCGCATCATCTACCTCTTCTCGATCCATGACCCAGCGGTCTCTTGATATTTGCCGAACCCCGGAATCGGAAGCCCTATCCCTCGGTATCGTCGGTGGAAGCATTGATGGGGCTGGGGCAACGGGCGGATTTTTTGTGGTGCTACCTTTCAGTCCGGAAAGAGCGGTTACAAGGACTTCTTCCTCGTCTCCTCTTGAAATAATAACGCGTGTTCTGAAAATCTGCACAAGCTTCGCATCTTGTAATAAAAAATCGCCTATCCGATACATATATTGTCTGCGGGTTCGACCATCTTCAATGACTGCGTAGGATTGCGCCGGACCTTCCGCGCTTACAACGGTTCCAATCAATGTCATATTTAAAGGAACCTTTGGAGGAACAATTTCGGCAACAGGCGGCGGCGGGGGCAACGGGGGCGGCAACGCTATAGGGAAAAATTTCATTGGAACCGCATCGGGAATTCCTGAACCAAAGATATTTCTTCGAATAATAGATCCATAATCCCTTGTCATGAAAGCAGTTTTATTTTGATTCTCATCTTGACGCGCAACCGAATTGGATTTTGGTGATGCGATGGACTTCTCAAGACGGGAGGCCACGAAAAAATTCGCCGTATCTGCCAATAAATAAGCCCCCATGACGATAAACGCCATGTTCAACACCCAAAAATAAGACCGCAATGTGGAAACAATGTTCACTTCAGAGAAACTCCCTTTCTCGACTTTAGAGAAAACACCCTTTATAATATGGATTATAAAGGTTTTTTCGCTAAGAAGTCAAAAATATGAAATTTTCCCAACTGGTGATCTGTTTTGAACGGCTAGAAGCGACATCCAAACGGTTGGAACTTTTTGCGATACTGGCTAATCTTTTCAAAGGTCAAGACGAAGACTGCGGGGTTGATTCCTCCGAGATTGATAAAGTCATCTATCTCCTCCAAGGGGAGCTACTGCCCCCTTTTCACGGAATCAATATCGGTATGGCAGAAAAATATCTACTCCGCGCTATTGCCAAGGCGGGAAGTGTTGATCAGGATTCTTTATCAAAAGCGTATCGCAAAATTGGCGATATTGGAAAAACGGCAGAACAATATAGTAGGGGGACGCAGAAGGCCCTGACGGTTTCAGAGGTCTATCAGTCTGTTTATCGCATTGCGACCCTGTGCGGCGAAGGCAGTGTTGATCAAAAAATTGATCTCTTATCCGCTCTTTTCTCGCAGTTGTCGCCCACGGAAGCTAAATATGTTGCGCGATTCGTTGCGGGGAAATTAAGACTGGGCGTGGGCGATGCCACAATCTTAGAAGCACTCGCCTTATCCAAAGAGGCCGGGCCTGTCCGAGGGAATCGGACTTCGTTAGACCGCGCCTATCATCTTACCTCCGATCTTGGCCTTGTCGCTAAAATATTGTATGAACGAGGCGATGCGGGAATCGCCGCGCTTTCTGTTACTTTGGGGTTCCCGATTCGCCCCGCGCTTTGTGAGAGACTGTCCTCTCCAGAAGACATCATAGAAAAGATCGGCCCGTGTGTTGCGGAAATAAAATATGACGGCTTTCGTTGTCAAGCGCATAAAAGTCGGGACGCCGACTGCGGGCCAAATGATGTTGTTCTTTTCTCTCGTAATCAAGAACGGACGACCCATATGTTCCCTGAAATTGTTGCGGCGATCAAAACCATTTTTTCAGGTCAGGAAGTTATTCTGGAAGGGGAGGCATTGGCCTTCAATGAAATCACGGGGGAATTGTTTCCGTTTCAAGTCACCATACAGAGAAAGCGAAAACATAACATTGATGCAATGGCCAAAAGTCTCCCGCTAAAATTCTTCGTTTTTGACCTGCTCTATCTGAACGGAATTGATTATACGCACTTTAGCTACACCGATCGCAGAAAAAAATTGATTGAACTGATTCCAAAAAACTCGGTGATTGAACCTGCAGAAGCCATCCGAATAGAAGATACAGCATCGCTGTCACGGCTTTTTAATGAAACCCTAGAACGCGGTTTAGAAGGGCTTGTGGTGAAGCGCCCCGATGGCCCCTATACCGCTGGCGCAAGGAACTTTAACTGGATTAAATTAAAACGCAGTTACAAGGGGAACGTCCCCTGCGAGGGTAACGTCCCCTGCGAGGGTAACGACCCCTGCGAGTCCGCACTGACCGACTCGCTGGATCTTTGTATTGTTGGATACTACACAGGATATGGGCATCGAACGCAATTTGGCATTGGAACAATATTGACTGCGGCGTATGATCAGGAAGAAGGACGATTTAAAACGGTTTCTAAAATCGGAACCGGATTTTCAGAGCAAGAGCTTGTTGAATTGACTGCGAGGCTTTCGGAAATTATATCGAAGGACAAACCGAGTGATGTTGACTCGGAAATGATTCCTGATGTTTGGGTTATGCCGAAATATCTGGTCACGGTGACTGCTGATGAAATCACGCGATCCCAAAACCACACCGCTGGCAAAGATACCGATGGGGTAGGCTACGCGCTTCGTTTTCCCAGGGTCATAGGCTTTATCCGCGAGGACAAAGGGCCACATGATGCGACATCCGTTGCCGAAATCATTTCGCTATTTAACCTGCAAAAACGCGTGAAGATGGCGTAGGGGCCCACAGCCAGCCTCGTCGGCTCATCTGAAAGAAAGAACTTCATCATTCCTTAACAATGACGTGATAAAATAAACGCATGAATCAGACGGGCACTATTTTAATTGTGGAAGACGATAAAAAGACGGCCGCCATTTTAAGCCTCTACCTTAAAAAAGAGGGGTTTGACACAATAGAGGCCAAAAA
>CAYJXH010000062.1:0-8083 GCA_964373975.1 uncultured Nitrospirota bacterium
AATGCGGAACGCTACGGTTATTCGGGGGAATATGAAGGGTTTTACCCTCATTGAAATTATGATTTCGTTGGTCATATTGGGCGTATCGCTTGTTGTCCTCTTAGGCCTTCGCAATCGGGATATTGCAATTTCGTCTGAAGCGAATCATATTGTTGTGGCGACCTTGCTGGCCAAAGAAAGAATCGCGCTCTTCTCTCTCGATAAAAACAAAGAGGTTGTGGAACCCAAAGGAGACTTTGCAGAACCCTACACAGACTATCAATGGGAAATGGCATTAGATGAAACTGGTTTTCCAAAAATCAAAGCGTTGTCGGTGCATGTCATCTGGAACGAGCAAGACCGCAAGGAAAAAGTAATGGTAACAACCTATATTGAGGGGCCATGATAAAACGACAAAACCATGGATTCACTTTAATTGAAATCTTGGTTTCCTTTTCTATTGTGACCATTATAACCGGCCTTCTTTACGGGACATTTCGCTCAACCCTTCAAACAGCGGAAGCCGTTGAAAAGGAGACCGATTCGCATCGGATGGCCCGAATTGTCTTTTATCAACTCACAAAAGATTTAACGATGTTTAATCAAATAACGCCAGCGTCATCGGCGGTGGGATCCGCGCCTGTGTTTGGCACAACAGTGCTTCTCGGAGAAAATAAAACCCGATTTATTGAGGGGGTTAATTATCCCGACGACACCCTTGTCTTTATGTCTCTCTCCGCTCCGCCCGTTTTACGGGGGTTTTCTGTGATGGATCAAGCCGAGATTTCTTATTCTCTTTCAGAGGAATCTTTAGTCCGAAATACTAAGTTTAGGGATAAACCTGTTAAAGATGAAGTGGGAGAATTTGTGCTAGGATTCAATCTTCGTTACTATGACAATAAAAAGAAGGAATGGCTTAACGAATGGGATCCCCGTTTAACCACAGGTCTGCCGTTGGCAATGGAGATCACACTTATTTTAAAAGGGGATACCCCATTGACCGCAAAAACATTTAGAACAACGGTGGGCATTCCATTGGCAGGTTCATTGTAAAGTGGCAGTTTGATTATAAAGTGACTATGAGACAGAATAAATGGTTGTTGAGATTGGGATACCTCTTCTTTGGATTAACCCTCTTTCTTATCTTTTTTTATGCCACCTTTCCATTTAATCTTGCACAGAAAAAAATAGTGCGTGAATTTGAAATAGCGTCCGGCTGTCAGACAGAAGCAAAAGAGGCGACGGTTCTTTTCCCGTTGCGCTTGCAATGGCAAAACCTGCGTGTTCGTTGTCCCAATTCCGCCCAGAGCGTGACGACGCCTGCGCTTGTATTAGATGCAATGGAGGCAAGTATCGCGGTACTCCCGTTACTCCAACAAAGAGGAGAGATTGATTTTAAGATTAAAATTGCGGAGGGAGGCGGCGATATCTCTGGAACGCTTATTGCGGATCGCACCCCAGAAGGAATTGCCTTTGCCATCAAGAAAGAAGGCGCGGGGGTTGGCGTGCGTCTCAACTATCGGGGTTTTTCTGGGATTCTTGATGCGAGGGGCGACGGCCGTTGGATTGGGCAGGATGTTGTGATGGGAGACGGCGTTTTTAATTTTAACGTGAAGGATGCCCATTTCAAAAATCAGGCATTGCCTTGGCCGATGAGTGACATCTCTTTTGGAACGATGACGGGAAAAGTCTCATGGAAAATGGGGGTCATTTCGATAGGGCATTTTTCCGCAGAGGGAGAGTCCGCCATATTGATGAGTCGCGGCGGAAGTCTCATTCTCCATGAGCCTTTTTCAGAAAGCTTTCTCTCGATCAACATCAATGTTTCTCCTAAAGGACAACTCAAGCAGGTGGCCGAATTGATGATTTCGGGTTACAAAGCGCGTGAACCGCTTCAATTAGACATTGCGGGGCCATTGACCGCTCCAAAGATTTTACTAAACGGAAGACGGCTTCCAACGGGTTCTTAACGATAGGATCGTGTTATTTAGACAACAGGGACAATCTATTTTATGAAAAAAATAACATTAGGTCTTGATATAGGACAATACGCTATTAAGGGCGCGCGTATCACAACCGGACTTTCTGGCAGACAGCCCACGGTATTCTTTGAGAAGGATATTAAAAGGGATCAGGCAAGCGATTCGTTTCATCCGATCTCTCCGGCACAACTCGAAAGACTCAAGGAGTTGGTTTCTGAAGGAAAGATTTTACCGTCTGACGCTATCGCCGTCGCACTGCCCGGGCATCTTATTTCGACCAAAGAAATTTCACTGCCTTTTACCGATCCAGAGAAGATTAAAAAAACCCTTTATTTCGAGGCGGAGGGACAGCTTCTATTGGATATGGACGAGGTTATTATTGATTATCAACCCTTGCTTTCCCCTCCCGATTCTACGCAGGTCATTGTTTTTGCGGCCTCCAAAACCATGATCAGAAAGTTCTTAGAAGACCTATCGTCGGTTGGCATTGATCCTTCTATTGTCAGCGTGGATCAGGTCGCGCTTTATCACTATCGCTTATGGATGAACGAAAAAACACCTATTGGAGAAGACAAGCGCGGACAGGTTGTTATTGATTTGGGGGCCGCTAAAACGGTTCTCTGCGGCATGGAAGGTCATCGTCTGCGTTGGGCGAGGACGACGCCCATGGGTGTTGATATTTTAATTGAGTTTTTTCAAGGAGAATTAAAATGCTCATGGCAAGAGGCAGAACTGCTTGTGAATGATCTTTCTCGTCCGGGGGAGTTACAAAAAAAAGCCCTCGGAATGCTGGCGGACGGATTTTCTCCTTGGCTAAACGATATTGAAGTGAGTCTCAAAAAGTCGGAATCGGTTGCCCCGGTAAGCCTTCACCTTTGCGGCGGCGCACGCATTAGTTTAAGGTCGCCGCTTTCCTCTGCCCTGCATCGCAATATTATCGTGCAGAAAGGGTTGGGAGATGTACACGATGGGGGTGGACTATCTTCCGCCTGTTTTGGTCTTGCGGCAGGGTTGGCCATTCTCCCGAATAGTGCCGTTAATTTTCGCAAAAACGAGTTTACGCATGCGGAAGAAAAAATACAAAAAGGCGGGATTGTCTCAATAGGCGTAAGTTTATTGCTTCTGCTCATCCTGTATCTCATGAACATCTCTCTTCATCTGCGTGAGAAGGAAAAGAGATTTGATTTCCAAAAAAATGAGCTAACGACTGCGTTTCGTACAACTTTTCCAGAGACCCAAAATGTTGTGGATGAGATCAAGCAGTCGGAATCTATGATTTTGGATATTAAGAAGCGGGCTGATCTTTTGGGCATCGGCACACAATCGCCGCTTTTAATTCTTAAAATGGTGACCGATGCGATACCCAGAGGCGTGGATATTTATGTCAGTGAATTTACCGTGGAGGGCGGCAATGTTCAGCTCGAGGCGCAAACCACTTCCTTCGACGCTGTTGATAAAATAAAAAATGCCTTAATGAAGGGTGATTTGTTTGATCAAGTCATCGTGGGGGATGCCAAGGTTATTTCTGATTCATCGCGAGTAGGCTTTCGCATGCAGATCTCTGTCAAGCGTTTGAGAAACAACCCCTTCAATCCCCCTTTATTAAGTGGGAATTTACCCAATAAAACGGAAGGATTAAACTAATGCGCGCGTTTCCTAGAATAACACGGCTTCCCCCTTATGTATTTAACATTGTAACCGCAATGAAAACGGAGGCCCGTTCCCGCGGGGAAGATATTATTGATTTTGGGATGGGCAATCCCGATCAGCCCACCCCCCAGCATATTGTGGATAAGGCCATCGAAGCGCTTAAAATAAGTAAGAACCATCGTTACTCGGCCTCACGCGGTATTCCCAAACTTCGTCAGGCCATTACCGATTGGTATAAACGAAACTACGATGTGGATTTAGACCCCGATACCGAGGCCATTGCCACCATCGGATCTAAAGAAGGCATCTCGCATCTTGCCCTAGCTGTGATTGGGCCGGGGGATGTTGTCTTGACGCCGTCACCCACCTATCCAATTCATCCCTACAGTGTTGTGATTGCGGGCGGGGAGATTCGTTCCATCCCGTTACAGCCGGGGCGTGATTTTTTTGAAGATATTGTCACGGCGACAAAACAGACATGGCCGCGGCCCAAAATGCTCATTATCAACTTCCCGCATAATCCAACGACGGAAGTGGTCTCGCTTGATTTTTTTCAAAAGATCGTTGATTTCGCGCGAGAGAATGACATCATGGTTGTACACGATCTAGCGTATGCCGATATTGTTTTTGATGGTTATAAAGCCCCGTCGTTTTTACAGGTGCCGGGGGCTAAAGAGGTGGGGGTTGAGTTCTACACCCTTTCTAAAAGCTATAATATGCCCGGATGGCGCGTTGGTTTTTGTGTGGGCAATCGTGAGATGATTGGGGCACTCACTAAGATTAAAAGCTATCTTGATTATGGTATATTCCAGCCTGTTCAGATCGCCTCAATCATTGCCTTAAATGGCCCGCAAGACTGTGTGGCGGAAATCGTCGAGCAATATCGGCAGAGGCGCGATACGCTGGTAGAGGGTTTAGCGAAAATTGGCTGGAAGATCGAAAAGCCTAAGGCAACGATGTTTGTCTGGGCCAAAATTCCAGATGCTTTTCAGAAGATGGGATCGCTTGAATTTTCCAAACTCCTTTTGACGGAGGCAAAGGTTGCGGTGTCGCCGGGGATCGGATTTGGGGAATATGGTGATAGCCACGTCCGATTTGGCTTGGTCGAAAACGACCAGCGAACACGGCAGGCGATTGCCGGGATTAAACAGGTGTTGAGCAGGGTATGACAAAAAAAACAATTCATGTTGGCCTTATCGGTTTTGGAACGGTGGGGACAGGGATGGCCTCTGTTCTGATAGAACAACAGAAACGCATTGCGCGACGATTAGGCGCACAGCTTCTACTTACCCAAATCGCCGATTGCGATATTAAACGGTCTCGCGGCATAAAGATCAAAAAAAACATATTAACAACCGACCCTTACGACATCATTCGTAATCCAAAAAATGATATTGTTGTTGAGTTAATTGGCGGAATTGATACTGCCTATAAACTCATTTTAGATGCGATTGCGCATGGAAAGCATGTTGTGACGGCAAACAAGGCATTGCTAGCCACCCATGGAGAGGCGATATTTAAGGCGGCAGAATCTGCTGGGGTGGAGATTTTATTTGAAGGCGCAGTGGGAGGCGGGATTCCAATTATTCGTGCGATTAAAGAGGGGTTATCCGCCGATAAAATAACGGCTCTTTTCGGAATTGTGAATGGAACCAGTAATTATATTTTAACAAAGATGTCTGATGAGGGAAGCGCGTTTGCGGAGGTCTTAAAACAAGCCCAGTCTTTAGGCTATGCCGAAGCGGATCCCACGCTAGATGTCGGCGGCGGCGACTCGGCCCATAAACTGGCCCTATTAGCCTTATTGGCTTTTGGAACACCCATATCCGTCAAAGATATTTTTACAGAAGGGATTGATAAGGTTGCCCCGCAGGACATTGCCTTTGCCGAGGCGTTTGGGTATAAAATGAAACTGCTGGCCATTGCGAAGCTTGTTGATGGGAAGTTGGAGGCGCGTGTTCATCCCACGATGATTCCTAAAGACGAGATTCTTGCCAAAGTAAACGGGGTTTTTAACGCAATTGGCGTTGTGGGGAAATCGGTTGGGGAGACCCTATTTTATGGGCGCGGCGCGGGCGGCATGCCCACTGGAAGTGCGGTGGTTAGTGATCTCATCGCCATTGCGCGAAATATGCTAAGCCACCAAAATATGCTAGGTCACCAAAAGATGCTAGCGAGCGATGGGTCTCCTCATTGCATTCCTGTGCCGTCTACAGGGATGATTTCTTCGGAACGCATTATGCTTCCGATTAGGCCGATGGCGGAAATTGAAAGTCGGTATTATCTAAGATTTATGGTAAAAGATTCTCCGGGTGTTCTTTCCAAAATATCGGGTGTCTTGGGACGACATCATATTAGTATTGCCTCTGTTATTCAGCAGGGGAGAAAGGAATCAGGCGCAGTGCCTCTTGTTATGATGACCCATAAAGCGCGTGAAAAGGATATTCAGATGGCATTGAAAAAAATAAATCAAAGCGATTCTGTTTACAAACCGACCGTACTCATACGGGTGGAAGATAAGGATAACGCAATATGAGCTGGCCGGGTATTATTGAAGCCTATCGTGCGTTTTTACCGGTCACCGAAAAAACGCCGGTGGTGACGCTCTTTGAAGGGAATACCCCGCTTGTTCCGGCGCAACGGCTTTGTAACGCACTCTCTCTTGATGTAAACCTTTACTTGAAGTATGAGGGAATGAATCCCACCGGATCGTTTAAAGATCGGGGGATGACCTTGGCCATTTCAAAGGCCAAAGAAGCCAATGCGCAAGCGGTGATCTGCGCCTCCACCGGAAATACGTCTGCGTCGGCCGCGGCCTTTAGCGCGCGTGCAGGATTGCCGGCTTATGTTTTAATTCCAGAAGGAAAGATTGCATTAGGAAAGTTGGCGCAGGCGGTTATTCATGGCGCAACGGTTGTTCAGGTGACGGGAAATTTTGATGAGGCATTGGTTCTGGTCAAAGAGATTTCCGATAAATATCCAGTAACATTGGTCAACTCCATTAACCCGTATCGGCTGGAAGGACAAAAAACGGCCGCCTTTGAAATTTCCGATCAGTTATTAGGCCATGCCCCTGATTATCACTTTCTGCCCGTGGGTAATGCGGGAAATATCACAGCCTATTGGAGAGGCTATAAAGAATATCATCAGCTAGGCAAGATATCGTCTCTGCCAAAGATGATGGGGTTTCAGGCCGCAGGCGCGGCCCCAATTGTATTGGGTCATGTCGTGCAAGAGCCGCATACTATTGCGACGGCGATTCGTATTGGCAATCCCGCATCATGGAAGGAAGCGGTTTTGGCCGCAAATGAATCGCACGGGGAGATAGGCTCTGTTACGGACGAAGAGATCATTGATGCCTATCGCATGATTGCCGCATTTGAAGGGATTTTCTGCGAACCGGCATCGGCGGCGTCTGTGGCGGGCGTCATAAAATTAGCCAAAACAGGCGTTTTTAAAACGGGGGATATGGTGGTCTGCACATTGACGGGGCATGGATTAAAAGATGCTGACTTTGCTGTTGGGAAATGCAAACAGCCCGTAACGGTTAAGGCAAATATAAACGAAGTTCTAAAAGTCCTTGGATTATAAGGGTGGTAGTCTGTTGTTGACCGTATTGATAGCGGAGGCGTATCATGCCTTATGGTAAACGAAGAAGTCATAAAAGAGATTGAAGCCTTTGGCCGGGAGGTAAAACGCCTTCAAAATGGCGAAATCCCCGAAGAGAAATTTAAAAAATTTCGCCTGCAACAGGGGGTTTACGGCCAGAGACAAAAAGGGGTTCAGATGGTTCGTGTCAAGATACCATCGGGCGTCTTAAACTCCGAAAAACTGCGCGCATTGGCCGAGGTAATTGAACATTACTCGCCGCCGGGAAAAGGCCATGTCACAACACGACAAGATGTCCAGTTTCATTTCGTCAAACTCGATGATATTACCAAGGTTTTGACGAAGCTCGCGGAAGCAGGACTAACCACGCGTGAGGCCTGCGGCAACACGGTTCGAAATGTCACATCCTGTCATCTTGCAGGTGTCTGCCAAACGGAGTTATTTAACGTATCGCCGTATGCGGAAACAGTTGCTTATCACTTGTTGCGAAATCCGATCAATCAAGACCTGCCTCGAAAATTCAAAATTTCATTTTCAGGATGCAGGAGCGAATGCGGAATGGCGGCGATTCACGACATCGGTTTTATTGCAGAGACCCGGGAACAAGGCGGAACGCTCGCAGGGCACGTTGCCCCACCTGCCGGACTGCCGCTTCCGATGGTCGCGGTAGGGACATCACCTGCGACTGAATATGGTTTTCGGGTTTATGTAGGGGGGGGGCTAGGTTCTTCTCCTCGGCTGGCCAAACTCTATTCCGAGTTTCTCCCCTTTTCAGAGGTGCTTCCTACCTGCGAGGCCATTTTAAAGATATTCGATGCCAATGGCGATAGGAAAACACGCAGCAAGGCGCGCATGAAATTCGT
>CAYJXH010000063.1:0-1866 GCA_964373975.1 uncultured Nitrospirota bacterium
AAAGTCATCTGTACTACGCCGAAACGGCACAGGGCATCATCACTGCGTCGGACATTCCATGAATTAGTTTTTTATCTAATGGACAAATTGTTGCTAAAATACCACTTAAAATCGGTTTACCCTGTTCTACGAAATAATAGGGGGAAAGGCGCGCCCGACCTTTCATTTGAATCGGCGTGTCGTTCTCCCTATATTCCGCTTCGACTTGCCGCCCCTTATGAAAATCCTGAAGAATATGCGGGGTTGTGTAGAAACTGTTTAAGGCCATTTCCAACCCTTTTTGAAACGCTTCCTCCGAAAGATCGTGTCCAACCAAAACCCCTCGGCTTCCCCACGCCATCTCCGAAAAACCCGACGGTTTTATCACAAACTGCCGTTCCTTCTGGGAAAGATTTTTTAAATCAAGAAAGCTTGATACAGGGCGACCCCCCGCAGGGGCACCGTGCCTGCCAGGGGTGCTACCCCCTGCGAGGCACGTTGCCCCAATACAAAGATCGGGAATGATCGCATGAGGCGGAAGCGGTCTTGGATCAAGAATCCATGTCTTTGGAAAGAGCTTTGTTAAAACCGACACTGTCTCATCTCCCAGATTGTTTTTCCAAAACGATTTTAACACCGGATGATGGAAAAGGGCAAAGAGCAATTTTTCTTCGAGCTGTGGTTTTGGGGGCGGGGTGAGAACAACCTGTTTTTTCTTGGCCGCGTATAAAATGAGTTCCGACTTGGGAATGTTTTTAAGATCAAAAAGCTCAAAAAAGCGATAGAGAATATCAATGCGATAGCGTGATTTATTCCGATCAACAAACAGCCCCTCTTCCGTAAAAACAACTTCGGAAGGGTCTATGACAAATGTGGTAAGCCCAATAACATTGAGCGCCTCCCCGAGATAATCCATTTCAGAGCGATAGTCGCGGGATTCTTCTGAAACAACAATGGCCAGACAGGGATGATCGCTTGTATGGAGAGATCGAACCATTCGCGCAAAGCCGTCCCGCAGTCCATGGATTCCGCCAACGAACGATTCGTCTGGATACAACGCGCAAAGTTTCAAGGTAAGTCCTATCCCGCCGGGGACAGAATCAAGCTCGGTTGCAATCATTCCTGCCTCTGTTAAAATGAGGTCGGGGCGGATGACGCCGGGTAAATCTTTGCGAAACCGATTCATTCTGCCATAAGCGATAACCGATTCTGGTTTTCCGAAATCTAAATATTCCGCGACCCAACAGGGTTCTTCCCCTTGGACAGAATGGATGTAAAGTTTATTCGCGGCCTGATAGAACGATAGTAGGCAATGTCCCAACTGTTCAAAAAAAGCAAGTTGGTTCGGCGTTATAGAGAATGGCCGGGTTGCGACATGAAAAGGGGGTGTCTGCAATACGAAAAGTTCTACTTTGAAAGCAAGATAAAATCAATCGCCGCGTTAAAGAAAGACAATTCAAAGTTCTTGTGGTTTTTCAGGAGTTGTTCTAATGCGAATCGCCCCCGTTTTACAATATCCTTTGGCCCATCCGTTGACTTTAAGAATTCATCGGCCACACCTGAATAGGCAGTAAATCCAGCGTCGGTTAAGTGATCAATGCGCGTTCCCCTAAGGGTGCGATGATCCCGAACGAAAATTTGATCCCCAGAAAAAGTTATTGTTGTATGGTTTTTATTAATATACTTTCCCTCAATCGCCCAGGTGATTTCTCCATCAAGCATTTGTCCATCAACCATTGTAGATGTGGGTGCCGTACCAAAAACATGCACCCCGTCTTCGAGTGGTTTAAGCAGGCTATAGGTTTTGCCGAGCGTGGGATCAGCAATGGAAACGTGCCAATTCTTTTGGCGTTGATTTCGGACGAATAAAATAGAAATAACCCCAAT
>CAYJXH010000063.1:1966-8027 GCA_964373975.1 uncultured Nitrospirota bacterium
CCTTCATAACGTCTTCAGCACTGTAGGCCCGATTGGTATCTTGCAACAAAACACGTTGCGTCTGTTCTTTTGAAACGGATTTTTTTTCTTGTTCAGCGATAGCGGCCACAGTGAATCTCCTTAATTAAGAATAGCGCAGTATCCTCACAGACCGTATAGTCTCATAGACTATAACCTGCAATCAAGCCTTCTTTTTTTTCGCGTTGCGCCAATTTATAAAGAGATAGAGTCCGTACGAGATAAGGAAAACAGACAACAGAAAATAAAAGTTTCCAATAATATAAGGATAATGATCCACCATGTAAAAAACGCCTGCCAATAGGACAGAAATCGTCAATACAAATATCCATAATTGAAGAAGTGGGTTCATAGTGTATTGCATCGTACGCCATTTTATGATTTTCTGCCATAGTATCGGTAAATAATTTTTACATAGGCAGTAGTAATGTACTTCTGACTGCTTTATAATTGAGAGAATCTGTAATCAAGAGAATCTTACGAATCGCAAAGAGACAAAACAATGCAGGGAATTCCACAAATCGGCCAGACACAATCATCGGGGAATATTCCCACACAATGGCCTGCGAACATTTCACTTGTGCTCGGAGAGGTTGTTCGAGGTGAGGTTTTAAATATCCTTCCTGATGCCGTTTCAATGCGGGTTAAAAAAGAGATTGTTCTTGCCAAGGCAGATATCCCGCTTGAGCAGGGAAAATTCTATCTCTTTCGCGTTGAATCTATTACGAACAACGAAGCAAAGTTAAAGGTCATTCAGGCCCTTACAGAAGAGGCCTCGGCAACAAACAACACCATACTCAAAGCACTAGAGAGCATGAAGGGGGCCGTACTTCCTCATGACCAGATTATGGCATTTAAACGGATATTGGAACAGATTCCAGAGTCGGTTTGGAATCGTCTTCCCAAGCTTTCTGTGCTTCAGAGACTTTTCAAAAATGCCGATACGCTCACCGAGGGGACATTGAAAGAGTCTCTTACCGCCTCTGGAGGCTATTTTGAGACGAAACTTAGGGCATGGGTAGCAGGGTTAGGGGAGACAGCGACTGTTAAAGCGGGGGAAGAGGTTGATCAAATTATAGAGAACGATTTGAAGGGAGCCTTGTTGAAGCTAAAAGAATCACTGCAAGACACGGAAATTCGTGACCTTTTAAAGGCGGGCGGCGCAAAGGCGGAAATATTTTCAGAGGCCGCAGACAAACTGCTTCTGCATATTGAGCAACAGCAGTTTACGTCAAAGATGAATATGGCCTTTCAAACTTTTATCCCGTTTGTTTGGCAAGGCCTCAAAGAGGGGAATTTAACCTTTAAGGAGTCGTATCGCGCCCATGAAGGAGAAATGGAACACGCTTGTGTCATTACGCTAGATTTAGAAAATGTCGGACGATTGGTGACCCAAGTGCAGTTATTTGCAGATCGTCTGCACCTTCGATTTGTGACTGAAAATCCAAAATTAACGACGCTTCTTGAAGAAAATAAGTCCCTGCTTGAAAAACAATTAAGCGATGTGGGCTTAACTTGTAATAGTCTGGTTATCACACAAGAGAAGACAATCAACTTTGAAAATTTTATCTCCCCTTTTGAGCTGGACATAGAAATATAATGGATTCGGAAGATCTTTCAAAAAGAAAAGCGGCCGCGTTGAAGTATCAGCATGGAACCGATCCGATCCCGCGATTGGTGGCGAAAGGGGGCGGGCATATCGCAGACAAAATTATTGCGCTTGCAAAAGAAAATGGCATCCCCATTCATGAAGATAGAAATCTAGTAGAAATTTTATCTACGCTCGACCTTTATGAACAAATTCCGCCGAAACTATACAAAGCGGTTGCCGAAATCCTCGCATTTATCTACAAGGTCAGTGGCAAAATTCAAAACGAACGCAAGGAGTGATTTTATGGGACAAAGAACAAGAACGACGACTTTCTCAAATGGGGTGCAACTTATAAAATGGGGTCAGACAGAAGACCCAACGGCAGAATCGGTTGCCTCCGAAATGCGGCGATTTGGATACACAGTGTATGACCTTCAGACCGTCAATCCATGGTTTGAACGAAGCCGACATTCCCATCAGGAACCAGAAATACGCGCGGCAGTTTCAGGGGTGATTACATTTCATTTTGATGAATTTCCCGTGACGGTGGAAGGGGGGGATATTCTTTTAATTCCGGGGGGGCTTGCCCATGAGGTGATCGCCCATAATGGGCGTCCTTTTTCTGCTTACAAAGGCTCGCAGAGCGGGAATCGCATTGTCAACGAATATGGCGACGGCAAAGGTAGCGTAGAAGATATTGCGGGGCACTAATGATTTTTTTACAGACCCTTCGTCATTGCGTTTTCATATAATGAACCGTTTTGATCAATCCTTCTTGTAAGGAGACACGCGGTTCCCAACCCAGCAATCGGTTGAGCTTTAAAGCACTAATGCAACTGCGGCGCTGTTCTCCTTTTTTCTCCATGCCATGAAACGGTTTAGCCTTGGATCCTGTTTGTTCTAATAGTGCTGAAAACAATTCATTCACGGAGGTCTCACGGCCAGTGCCGACATTAAACGTATCGTTCACATTGCCATTGATAACCGCCATGTTGGCATCAACAACATCGTCCACAAAGACATAGTCTCGTGTTTGCATTCCGTTACCGTTAATGATGGGCTGTTCTTCGTCGAGCAGTTTTTTGGTGAAGATAGCGACCACCCCTGCCTCGCCAGACGGATTTTGCCGAGGGCCGTAGACATTGGCAAATCGTAAAACAGAATAGTCGAGTCCAGAGTTCTTCTGGTAATAATAAAGGTACTGCTCGCTTGCAAGCTTGCTTACGCCGTAGGGGGAGAGTGGGTGCGTGGGGTCTTCTTCCGTGGCAGGATATGAAACCTGTTCCCCATAAATAGCCCCGCCAGAAGAAGCGAAAATAACACGCTGGGCGCCATTTTTCACTGAAACCTCCAGAAGATTTAGCAATCCGAGGATATTACTTTTAGCATCGAAGACGGGGTTTTCAACTGACTTTCGCACATCCATCTGCGCCGCGTAATGACAGACAAGCCGGGGCTTTTCCTTGTGAAAAATGCGCTCTAATCGCCAGCCTAAAATGTCGGCCTTATAAAAATTGGCCTCTCTGTTAATGTTCTTTCTTTTTCCAGTGGATAGATTGTCCACGACAACAACGTCATGCCCTTCTTTGATCAACCGGTCCACAAGATGAGAACCAATAAACCCTGCCCCGCCCGTAACCAACACTTTCATAATTTAATCCTTCCGCAAAGAGACATCATCAATAGGAAGCTCCCCTTTTTTACAGTATAGCAAGAATTCTTTGTTCCCCTTTTTCCCAGTGATCGGCGAGGGTATGGACCCCATAACACAAAGCCCCCACGCCTTTGCTTTATTAACAATGTTCTCTAAAACAGCCTGATGTTGTTCCGCGTCGCGCACAATGCCACCCGTTCCCACTTCCCCCTTCCCCACCTCAAACTGCGGCTTGACCAAGGCAACGATCTCGCCTTTTGCAACGAGGAGGGGCAAAACCGCTGGAATCACCTTCGTAAGCGAAATAAAAGAAACATCAATGGTAACGATATCTGCCTTTTCTGGTATGACCCCTTCGTTTAAATATCGGATATTCTGCCGATCTAGAACCACCACGCGGGCGTCTTGCCGAACGACCTCTGCTAGTTGCCCGTAACCGACGTCCACAGCATAGACGCGTGCGGCACCCTGTTGCAACAGGCAATCTGTAAATCCGCCCGTAGAGGCCCCGACATCAATCGCAATCTTTTGCGAGACATCAATAGAAAAGGCAGAAATCGCGTGTGCCAGTTTTATCCCCCCTCGGCCAACGTAAGGACAGCGCTCGGAGGTCATGGTAATTTCTGCCTCAAGCCCTATTGCGGTTCCTGCTTTATCAACTTTCTGGCCATCAACAAAAACCGAACCGCTTAATATCAAGCCGCGCGCAGTCTCCCGACTTTTTACCAATCCCCGCGCCAATAAGAGAATGTCTAGGCGTTCTTTCTTCACTGCTTTTTAAGTAAAAATGCGAGTGCTTTCTCTGCAATCGCATCTATAGTAAGCCCGCATTCCTTTCGGAGAAGCCCCGGCGCGCCATGCGTAATAAACTGGTCTGGAAGTCCCAGATGAAGAAATTTTGTTTGGTTTTGAGGATACGAAGTATCCGTAACCACAGCCGTCGTTACGGCTTCCCCAAATCCGCCCGAAAGGACATGGTCTTCTAATGTAATAATTCTGGAACAGATGCGCGCGACCGCAAGAATTGTTTTTTTATCAATCGGTTTTATAAAACGGGCATTGATGACCCCAACGCGCAATCCTTTTTGTTCCAATAGGGAGGCCGCTGAAAGTGCGGGATAAACCATATTTCCAATGGCAATAAAGGCGATGTCCCACTCCGCAGACGGCGTCCCGTCCTTTGAAATATCTCCTTTACAAATCTCTGCCTCTCCAATGGGAAGCGGGGAGGGCGGGTCATCCAAAATGACGCCCACCCCTTCTCCGCGCGGATAACGAATGGCAGAAGGGCCTTCAATTGTCAGTGCCGTTGCCATCATTTGGGTAAGTTCATTTTCGTCTTTCGGGGCCATGAGCGTGAGGTTGGGGATTCCCTTTAAATAAGCGATGTCGAGTGTCCCGTGATGGGTTGGCCCATCTTCTCCGACCAACCCTGCTCGATCCAGACAAAATACTACCGGCAAGTTTTGAAGGGCTACATCGTGAACAATCTGGTCGAATGCCCTTTGTAAAAAAGTGGAATAAATTGCAACGAAAGGCCGTAGCCCGTCTGCCGCCATGCCAGCGGCTAACGTAACCCCGTGCTGTTCGGCAATCCCCACATCATAAAAACGGCTTGGAAATTCTTTCGCAAATTTTGTGAGTCCAGTTCCGTCCGGCATAGCGGCCGTAATCGCGACAACACGCGGGTCTTTTTTAGCGAGATTTATTATTGCATTGGCGAAAACAGAGGTGTAAGTCGGAGGGACGACTTCTGCCGTTGGCGTTGATTTTTTTTTGGCTTCGCCTGTGGCAAGGTGAAACGCGGACGTGCCATGAAACGCAGTCTGATCGCGCTCGGCAGGCGGATACCCTTTCCCTTTTTTGGTCAGGAGATGGATTAAAAGCGGGCCTTGCAAATGTTTGATATTTTCAAACGTGGTGAGCAGAAGATCTAGTTGATGTCCGTCAATCGGGCCGATATAGCGAAACCCTAGCTCCTCAAAAAGTGAGCCGGGAGTCATCAGCCCTTTTACCGATCCTTCGGCGATCTTAACCGCCTTGGAAATCGGGCTTCCAATCTTAGGAATCTGTTTTAACAAACTCTCCGCTTCTTTTCGAACCTTGGTGTAAAGCGGCCCAGTAATAATACGCGTTAAATACGATGAGAAGGCGCCGACATTTTTAGAGATAGACATCTCGTTGTCATTGAGAATAACAATCATATCCCGCTTCAACCCCCCCGCGTGATTTAGCGCCTCATAAGCCATTCCCGCCGTCATCGCGCCATCCCCAATAATGGCCACGACTTTATGGTTCTGCCCCATCTGATCGCGGGCCGCGGCCATTCCTAGTGCGGCGGAGATAGAGGTGCCGGCGTGCCCTGCGCCAAAGGTATCGTAAGGGCTTTCGGCGCGTGACAAAAATCCGCTCAACCCCTGATACTGCCTGATTGTTTTAAATTGTTCTTTTCGGCCTGTTAATAATTTATGGGGATAGGCCTGATGCCCCGTATCCCAGACCAGTCTGTCCGTTGGCGTATTAAAGATATAGTGCAGGGCAATGGTCAGTTCAACCGCTCCTAGACTGGCCCCTAGATGCCCCCCCTTTTCAGACACAAGCTCCAAAATCGTTTCTCGAATCTCTTGGGCGACTTGCGGAAGGTCTTTTTTGGGAATTTTTTTTAAATCGTTTGGATTATTAATTTGATCCAGTAGCCGCATATTCCCTCATTATCGTTCCTATTCCATTACGGGGATTAGGAGCCGCACCCTCCTCATCAGGCGGCCCAACGGGCCGACTATTCTGCCAGGGTCGCT
>CAYJXH010000064.1:0-7930 GCA_964373975.1 uncultured Nitrospirota bacterium
TTCTTGATACTTTCGGCCACGGGCAATTCTTCGGGCATTGTACCACCCAATTCCTGAATGGTTTTCCGCACCTTTGCGCCTACTTCGTGGTGCGTCCGATTTGCGGCGCTCTTCCCCTGCACTTTGTCCCGGCGCAATTTTTCCTCCGCTTGAGTTGCCCTGAACAGATTCGCCGCCAGCTCCGTGCTGCCCATGTGATCCAAAATTTTTTGGCTCTTTTTCAAGCCTTTCCGCCGATGAATGGCTTCCTGTTTCATCCCGCCATAAAGTCCCATATACCCATGATTCTGAAAAATGGCATAGTCTATCGGTTGGACAACGCCCGCATCCTTGGCCGCATCAGCGAGTTGGACGTTGTGGAGGCGCATTTCCTCACGCAAAAGAAGCCGCCGTTCTTCCTCAATGCGCTCATCCCCCAGTTCCTGCCGCCGCGTCTGGATGGCGAAATAAGTCTGTCCCTGCGCTACGATTTCTTTCTTGGGATCGGCGTTCTGGATAATCAGATAGCAGGCATAGCGCGACAGGAAGATCGTTTTAACTGGCCGCTCTGCACTGCTCCCAATAACGACCATTTCGGTGACGTCAACGAAATGGTCGTTGAGACGGTGTCCACTGTTAAAACAAGACAACTTGGCTTTCTCAATTACCCCTTCGAAATTGCGATAGTCGCTGTAGTCCAAGACACTAGCAAACTCACGACTTGACCAAAGCTCCACCCCGGCATTGTTCGTGCGCTTGATCTGCTCGAAGGGCGAAATATAACCCCCTGTGGCATTCTTAATTTCCTTGCTCATCGTCTCAAAAAACTCCTTTCGGGTTCTCGAAATTTTCTAACTGCTTCGTCTAGGGGTTTTATCTAGTGTCAAATTGCGCAATCTGGCGGATCATGTCGCGTGTGGCGTGATTTTTTGGGTCGCCTACAATTTTTACAGCACCTCCATAAGCCCGCACAATCGCGCCCTCTGGAACAGATGCCTCTGTGTAATCGGTCCCCTTCGCATGAATGGCTGGCTGAAGTTTCCGCAATAGTTTTATAACATTTAATTCATTAAAAATTAAAATATAGTCCACACAGGACAAAGAACCAATGATCAAAGCCCTTTCTTGCTCGTTCATAATCGGTCGCCCCGGGCCTTTTAATTTGCGAACCGATCGGTCACTATTGATCGCAACCACTAAAATATCCCCCAACTTCTTCGCGGCCTGTAGATAGCGAACATGCCCTACATGAAGCATGTCAAAACAGCCGTTCGCCATAACGACGCGCTTTCCGTGAACAAGTTGCGGAAGCGTTTGAAGTGTTTTTAGTTTCATTTTATACGGATTGAGGCCAGCAACTCTTCAGCGCTCACGGTGCAGGTTCCATATTTCATGACAACAATTCCTCCCGCAACATTCGCAAGTCTTGCGGCTTGATAAAGCGGGGCGCCCGCCGCAAGGGCCAATGTCAGCGTGGCAATAACCGTATCGCCAGCACCCGTTACATCGGCCACTTCATCACTGCCATGAATCGGAATATGCACGGGTTTTTTGCCGCGTTCAAACAACGCCATGCCTTCCTTGCCGCGCGTGATTAAAAGCGCGTCATGATTAAACCGTTTCCGAAGCAGTTGGCCAGCCTTGTTGAGTTTTGTTAAATCGTTTCCAATCGTTATGCCCAATGCCGCCTCCACCTCCGACTCGTTAGGCGCGGCGGCCGTCATTCCTGAAAACTTATGTATGGAAAAACGGGAGTCTAGCGTGGTGGGAACATGATTAAACTTAATAGGTGAGATCATCTCGGGCGAAACAATGCCATAGCCATAATCCGAGATCATAAAGGCATCGGTGTTCTTTAGCGCAGTCTTGACCCTCTTTGCCACGCGCTTTAACACAACTTGATTATCAAGCGTACTGCCCCAATCTAATCGCACCACTTGTTGTCTATAGCCGTGGGGCATTCCCGCTAGCACCCGCATTTTCGTTGGGGTTTTGTAGCCATAAACCTTTTCAATACCAGAGACATCAATCCCAAGTCCCGCGAAGTGGTTTATCAGCCGCTCTCCTTCCGAGTCTTCGCCAACAACCCCAATAGGATAAGGAAGTCCGCCTAACGCCGCGATATTGGCAATTGCATTTGCGCCGCCTCCCGGCACTTGTTTGGTATCACGATGGTTTAAAATAAGCACAGGGGCTTCACGGGAGATTCGCGCGATCTCGCCATATAGAAAAACGTCTGCGACAAGGTCGGCTAAAACCGCAACCCGCTTTCCTTTAAACTGGTGAACAAGATTTTCTAAGCTATTCATAATGGCGACTCCTACGAAATGACAATGCTGTTTTATAGCCTAGATAAGAGGGACGCGTCAATGTTAAGCCATCTCTTCTCGAATCAGCGCAATGGTTCTCTCCGTCGCCCCCTGATTTTCATCTACAATCTTTCTTGCATTTTTCCCTAGTTTTGTAGCAAGCAAGGCATCTGCAAGAATCATCTCAATCGCATTTGCGAGGGTTTCGGACGACGACACTTCAATGGCCGCTTCTGTTTGAAGAAAGCGATTTGACATCTCGGAAAAGTTTTCCATGTGCGGCCCAAAGAGAATTGGTTTTGCAAAACAGGCCGGTTCCAAAATGTTGTGACCCCCATACGGCACCAACGATCCTCCCACAAAAACAACACGGGCATACTCAAAAGCGGCCGCCAACTCCCCAATCGAGTCTAAAAGAATGACCTGCGATGCACCCAGAAGTTTTGATCTGCGACTGTAGGAATAGCCGCTCTTTTCAATCAGAGCCGCAACTTCATCAAACCGCCCTGGATGTCTTGGCGCTATCAAAAGTCTTAATCGAGGATGTTTTTTGATCAATTGCGCAAACGCGTCTAATACCATTTTTTCTTCAAACGGCATGGTCGAAGCCGCAATCCATAATGGATCCGATACCGCAAGCTCCTTGGCTAATTCTTCTTTAAGAGACATATTTAAAAAGGGCATATCATACTTTAGATTCCCAATGACAAACACCTTTTCTGGCTCCGCCCCAAGCGACAAAATCCTTTGACAGTCTATTTCAGATTGCATTCCAATCACAGAATAACGGCTTAACGTATTTTTTAAGAATCTTCGAATCCACAAATAGCGGGGATATGATTTATCCGAGATTCTGCCATTGACCCATAGAACCGGCACGTTTCGTCTATGACAGGCACGCAAGAAATGAGGCCATATCTCCGTCTCGGCAATGACAATCATTTTTGGGTCTACTTGGTCTAATACGCGATTGACTGAATATTGTAAATCAAATGGAAAGAAAATAAGGGCGTCCGTCTTATAGGAAGGAGATTTCACAACCTGCTGTCCTGTGGGCGTTACTGTAGAGAGAACAATCGGCACGCCGGGAAACTCTTGCCTGATGCGTTCAATTAGCCTTTTAACCGATAAAACCTCCCCCACAGAGACGGCATGAATCCAAATCGGCTTTGTTAATTTTGGAATCTTAAAAAATCCCATCCGGCTTCGGATTGAAGCGATGTGCGGACGGCGCGTCGAGGAGAAAATAAGGAAGATAATAAAAGAGATGATCTGTATGCAGGAGTATAGTAGATACATAATACAAAGCCCGTTCACCCTGAGCTTGTCGAAGGGCGAACGGATCAATAGGTTCCGCTCGTGGTTCGACAGGCTCACCACGAACGGACTGCCAAGGGATACTGCTACATTATATTGTTAGGGCGATGACCGTTTTTTATTGTACTCCAAAAAGTGGTCAATCGTCCCAATTAAATGCCCTTTTAGTTTTACAACTTCCAAAGGGTCGCTTATCTTCTCCCCCGATAAATGGGTTACATAAAAAACGTCTACGATTTGATCCAATTGCGTAGAGATTTTTGCGGTATGAACGGATAGTCCTGCCTCAAATATCGCCTTGGTGATAAAATAAAGAAGCCCTTGGCGATCTTCCGCGAACACCTCTAAAATGGTAAAGCGATCTGAACTTACATTGTCAATTTCTACATGGGTCGGGAGATGTTTTAGCGCAACACGCCCCGCCCCCCTTCTCCTTCCATGAATCAGCAGGGTCTCAACCTTTAGGTTCCCAAGCAGGACTTCGCGAATGGCAGAGCTTACATCTTCCAGTCTTTCTTTCGGAGGCTTCCCTGCAAAATCGAGGTCTTCCACTTGAAAGGTATCCACCACAACCTGATTTGAAAGCGTTGTAATCGTGGCCCCTAAAATCTGAAGTCCATTTGCCGATAGCACCCCGCTTATTTTTGAGAAAATGGCCTCGGTCAGGGTATCCAATGTGTAAATCGTGTATTCGGTCATCTTACGCGTATCATCATATTTTGCTGTAACACGCACCTTTTCATTAGATAGAGGTGTCATTTCAATTAAAGGCTGTTTCATCTGCGGGAGATTATCTCCGGTAAGTATTGCCAGTGTTTTCTCAAAGAGTTCCCCCAAAAGGTCCCTTTTCCAATCGGTTAATGTGCCTGCACCCACGGCGGCGACATCTGCGAGCGTTAAAATGTATAGCATTCTAAGGGTCTCTGGCGTTCCAACAGTTTTGGCAAAGCCCATTAAAACCTGCGTATCCGAAAGATCGCGCCGAAAAGCAATATGGGTCATGAGCAGATGTTGTTCGACCAAGAAAAGCAAGATATTTTTTGTGTCTTTATCAATGCCAAACTGGTCAGAAGCCTCATCGGCAATCTGTGCGCCAATTTCCGAATGATCGCCCCCCTGTCCTTTTCCGATGTCATGAAGCAGCAATGCCAAATGAAGAATTTCCTTTTTGTGGATTTCACGATAGACGACTCCCTCACGGGTATTGGAATTTTGTAAGCTCTCCGCCTCTTCCACCGCCCGAAAAGAATGTTCATCCACCGTGTACTTATGATAGGCGTTAAACTGCATCAAGGCGCGTACCTTGGCAAAAACAGGGATGATCCTTTCTAATAATCGTAAGCGATGCAATTCCCTTAAAACCCGCCCCACCTCCCCCGCAACCCCTAAGATACTCATAAAAGCGGCAGAGGAGGTAAGATCAGATGACTGCGTCGTATTTTTAATGAGACTGCGCGTTTCGGAAGAGAGTTTTAATTGATGGACTTGTGAGAGATGAAATAGTTTTAGTAATTCAGATAAGTCGCTCGCAACTTGCTCACGAGCCTTAGGGTGAATAGAGATTTCGTCTCCTATTATTTGAAATTTTCCTTCGAGTATTTGCCGCTTGAAGACCCGTTTCAAATAAAAAAGTACCGTCTTGGAGCGCATCTGCTCTATAATTGGCACGGTAATATCTCGAATTTGCGTGGTCTTTTCGTAATATTGGGTCATAAACTGCTCAACGGCCAAAAGATGCGGTTTGTCGCGAAATTCATAAAGTTCTGCTAAACGGATTTGGTCATCAAAGGTCAAAATATCTTGGCATTGGTTTGCGGCAAAATGCAAATCATTGCGTATCTGCCAGAGAAACCCCTGCGCGCCTGTGAGGGCGTCATAATCGGCCGTGCTTAAAACATCTAACGCTTTGAGTGTTTCTAACGAAGAGGTCTGATACTTACACAGAGACAGCCAACGCAAAAGGTGAATATCCCGCAAACCGCCTTGGCTTGATTTTATATTGGGTTCCAAGAGGTAAACGGTGGTGCCGTGTTTCTCGCATTCCTCTGCCCGTTCCTTTATTTTTGCGTTAATATAAGACCCTGTATTGCGGAGAATGACCGATTGATAAAAACGCGCAAAGAACTGCTCAAAGAGCGTCTTGTTTCCCGAAACAAGGCGAGATTCCGTCAGCGCGGTTTTCACCGTTAGGTCCGATTTTCCCATAACAATACAGTCATGGATGTTTCGGAGGGAATGCCCTACACGAAAACCGACATCCCACAATAGATGTAGAATTTTTTTAGAAGCTGTCTCCGCTTGTGCCTGATACGGTTTCTGATACAAGAACATTAGATCAATATCAGAATAGGGAGAAAGTTCTCCTCGGCCATAACCGCCTAGGGCAACAATAGCAAGGCCGTCTGAAAGTTTGGGGGAGGTTAGCAGAACATGCTGATAAAGGGTTTCAATGATCTCATCTGGAATAGCCGTCAGAGCAGAAACAACCTGATGCGCGGCAGAGGGGGCCATTGGCCCTTGTTTCTGCCGCGCCTTGATCTCGGAAAATCGCGACGCGCGATATTCCTTTAGTGAAGCCTGATCAGCTAGTAGAAGGGGCACAGTGCGCCCTGCTCCTAAAGAGCGGCTTCTCCTGTCTCTCCCGTGCGGATTCGAATCGCCTCGGAAAGATCGGACACAAAAATCTTGCCATCGCCAATGGAGCCGGTTGCCGACTTAGAAAGAATCGTCTGTACAGCCTTTTCAGCAAGCGTGTCTGGAACAGCCAGTTCAATCTTTACTTTTGGGATAAACTCGATTTTATACTCTGCGCCGCGATAGGTTTCCTTGTGTCCCTTTTGACGGCCAAAACCTTTTACCTCGGTCACGGTCATACCAGAAACGCCAATGGCAACCAACGCCTCTCGAACATCATCTAACTTAAACGGCTTGATAATCGCTTCTATTTTTTTCATGGCTCCTCCTCTCAATAATATAGGTTGTTATTTTTGGGTTCGCGTTGACGACGCGCCCCCGCTGGAGATAGAACTCACGACGAAATCCGGATAAGCGGACTGGCCATGCTCTCCAATATCAAGACCTTCCATTTCTTCGGCCTCGGAGACCCGGACGCCAAGAACCATCTTGATGACCATCCATGCAATATAAGACAAAGTGAATGTGAATGCCCCTACCGCACCAATACCCATCATTTGGTTCACAAGCAACCCAGTGCCGCCACCAAACAGAAGGCCATTTCCTGTTGTTTTTGGTATGAATTGGTCTTCGGCAAAAAGCCCTACCGCGAACGTTCCCCAGATGCCACAGCAAAGATGAACGGCCAATGCACCGACCGGATCATCAATCTGGAACTTATCAAAACCAATCACTGCAAAAACAACAATCACCCCAGCGATAGCACCAATGAAGAATGAACTACCCACAGAAACAAAGGCACACGGAGCCGTTATTCCAACCAGTCCTGCCAGTAGCCCATTAATAGACATACCGATATCAGGCTTCTTCAACACAAACCAAGAGGTTGCAGTGGCCGCAAGCAGACCTGCAGCCCCAGCGGTGTTGGTGGTAATAACAATACGGGACATGTCCCCCACTGCCGCCGCCATTGTACTGCCCGGATTAAACCCAAACCAACCCAGCCAAAGAACAATAGCGCCGAGGGTTGCGGAGGTCATGTTATGTCCTAGAATGGCATTGACTCTCCCATCAGGCCCATATTTCCCGATGCGAGCACCCAAGACCAAGACCCCTGCCAGCGCGGCCCATCCCCCCACGGAATGCACCACCGTGGAGCCAGCAAAATCCCACATCCCTGCTACTGCCAACCACCCACCACCCCAAATCCAGTGTCCAACAATTGGGTAGATCACAGCGACCAAAAAGGACGAAAAGATAATAAAGGAAATATACTTAACCCGCTCGGCAACGGCACCAGAGACGATCGTTGCCGCAGTTCCTGCAAAGACCAATTGAAAGAAAAACTTGGCCAGCAAAGGCACTGTGGCCCAGGAGATAGCGGAATAGTCTCCTTGATATAGATCACCATTCATCGGAGAGTTGTCTGCGCCGCCAACGAAGAAGAGGCCGGCTGTTCCCATGAATCCGGTGCCATTGCCAAACATGAGTCCCCATCCGATTACCCAAAAGGCAATGGATGATATGGCAAAGACAATAAAGTTTTTAGAAAGAATGTTGATGGTGTTCTTGCTACGACAAAAGCCCGACTCCACCATGGCGAAGCCAAGATTCATGAAAAAGACCAGCATGGCCGTGACGAGTACCCAGAGGGTATCTACTGCGACCTTCCACTCCTCTGGCGCGACGGG
>CAYJXH010000065.1:0-2902 GCA_964373975.1 uncultured Nitrospirota bacterium
ACCATGTGAATAGCGCGATGCAGGAGCAGGGTAAAGTCATTGAGCATATTACGGAAGGGTCTGAAAAGGTGCGTCTCATTACGCGGCAGGTCAAGGTTGCGACCGAGGAGCAGGCGGTGGGAAGTAAGCAGACGGCTTCCGCGATTGAAGAGATTACTGCGGGGATTACCCAAGTAAGTCAGGTCATGAACGATCAGAAAAAAGAAGCGCAAGCCCTTACCCAGTGGATTATGGAGGCCAATGAAACGGTTGAGTCTAATAAAAAGATGTGTGATCGTTTGCATCAGGTGATGGAAGAGGTTCAAAAGAAAGCAATGGGTCTCAAGGCAGAAACGGGAGGCTTCAAGATATAAGGGGTCTTTGCAACCCCTTGCGGAATAGTCGCCCCGTTGGGGCGGCTATGGGTAGCGTTTCATGGGGTAGCGTTTCATGCTTCGGTGGGATGGTGTAAATAAATGAGTCTGTTTAAGAGCAAAAAAGAAGAGATGCAAATGGCCTCTGCGAAGCAGGGGGCCGTCAGTTTCTTTTTGGGCGAGAAAGAATATGCGGTTGATATTGGGTCTGTTCGAGAGGTGATCTATGGGAAAAAGATTAGTCCTTTGCCGGGCGCGCCCGATTATTTTGAAGGACTCATTGATCTTCGCGGCATCATTATTCCTGTCATCAATTTAGCGAAAAGACTCCATATCACATCCGGGGTCTTTCTCTCACAAAACGGGCTGTCGGGGCATATCATCATTCTGGAAATTGATCACAAAAAAGTTGGGTTTATTGTGGATCGCGTTGAAGACGTGGTCGTTATTGAAAAAGATTCAGTGCAATCGGCGCAAAATCTCATTGAACTGCCGCTCCCTGTTATTGAAGGGGTGTTCCGTTATAAGGATCGGCTGATTTTGTTGCTTTATTTGGAACGGCTCTTTACGGAAGCGGTGCAGAATTTGATTGCGGAGGCAACACAACAACAAGCGGCGTAGGGGGTATTGTGAAGGCACAAAAAAATAGTCAGTTGTTGATTCAGATAATGAGTGTAAACCTCTTTATTCTGTTTTTTGGTTTTATTTTGTTCTATTCTATTTTTGGTTCTGCCGATACGGGAAAGATTTATGTTGGTTTAGGGGTTGTTTTTATTCTCGCGCTTGCCATGACCTTTTCGATGTACATCTTGGTTCTGCTTCCCCTTAAAAAACTAGGAAAACGCATTTTAGAGGTTTCCAAGGGGGACACCTCGGTACGGCTTGATCGGATGGGCAATAACGAAATTGGGTTTATCGCGTCGGGTTTTAATGGCTTCGCAGAACGGATTACGGCGATTATCCCCGAGATATTTAGCGCGGCGCAAAGGGTTTCTGCAACCTCTTCAACCCTGATGATTGGGAGCCGGGAGATTATGCAGGGCGCGGCGGTTCAAGTAGACGCTATTGAAGCCACATCCACTTATATTGGGGAGATGAATGCCCGTATTTCTAATATGACCGAGGCGGCGAGTAAGTTGGCGGCTTCTTCAAAGGAAAGCGCCAATGCAACGTATCAGATGACCTCTGCCGTTGAAGATATCACAAAAAATACGCGATTTTTGTCTGCCTCGGTGGATGAGACTTCTACTGCCATCTTGTCAATGTCGTCGGAAATTCAAAAAATAGACAAGAGCGTGGAAAACCTTTTGATTGAGGCGGAAGCCACATCTGCGTCCATGATAGAAATGGATCAGTCTCTGAAGGCGACGCGGGTGAATATCTTAGAGATGGTTGAATTGGCGCAAGACGTGAACGCGAATGCCGACTTGGGCCGAAAAAAGGTAGAGATCACGCGCGACGGGATTTTACGCATTAAAAGCGATTCTAAAAATGTGTATGAGGCGGTTCGTACGGTGGAGAGACAGACTGGGAATATCGGTAAATTTTTAGATGTCATTGATGATATGGCCGACCAGACCAACTTGCTCGCGCTCAATGCTGAAATCATTGCCGCCCAAGAAGGGGAACATGGCCGATCTTTTTCGGTTGTGGCCAACGAAATTAAAGAACTGTCCGAGAGAACTGCCGCTTCGACCCATGAGATACATGAAATTATTCGCGCCTTACAATCTCAAGCAAAAACGGCAGTGGAGGCGATTGAAATTGGCAATGAGCGGATTGATGAAGGGGTGGCTTTATCAAGGGCGGCACAAGAGGCATTGGAAAAAATATATGATAGCATTGATCGTTCCACCCAGCGCACGACGATGGTTGCGCGTACGATGGAGGAACAGTCTCGTGTTGTTCAACAGGTGGGAATTGCCATGATGCGCGTGAATGAACGTGTCCATGATATTGCCAAGGCGACAGGGGAACAAGACAGAAAATCGGAGAAAATTATTGAGGCGGCCTACCGGATGAAATCCATTACAGAATCGCTTGAGGAGGCTATTTTGCCGCATTCCAAGGGAATGAAGAAGGTCAAAGAGGTTGCCGAGGTTGTTTCAAAAATGGCACGAGAGATTGCCGAGAGCACATTAGAACAAAAGGGAAAAAGTGAAGAAATTGTCCGTGCGGTTGATCAGATCCGAAAGGTAACGCGTGAGACAGTGGAGACCGTAGAGGGGGTGGGAAACTCGGTAGAGGAACTCATCCGACAGACTGCAATTTTAGAAAAAGACATATCGAATGTTAAATTAAACTGTCGTTAAATGAAGATGTCCGTCGCGTAAAAGATGGCTATTTTAGAGAAAAAAGGGGAGCATCCCCTGCGAGAGGAGAGTGTAATGCTGGTTGTATGTCCACATTGTCAGACAAACATTAAAATACAGGTTGATCTATCCCTTAAATTGGAAACGCCGGAAACAGAGGCTGATTCTTCTTTACAGACAATCATCCCGTCGTCAGACATCCCGTCATCAGAATTGCAACTCGATGTCAACAAGATT
>CAYJXH010000065.1:3002-7887 GCA_964373975.1 uncultured Nitrospirota bacterium
CATCCCGTCGTCAGACATCCCGTCATCAGAATTGCAACTCGATGTCAACAAGATTGCTATTGCTATTAATGGAGAGGGAACACGGGAGATTATAAAAGAACTTCTGGAAGAGGCAGGCTTTGAAGTACAAGATGTCTCTTCGTTAGGGGCACTTTTATCGTTGCTTGGGTCATTCCACCCAGCGACAATTTTAGTTGATTTGAGCCTTCCTAATGCAACAGAGATGAATCTTTATGAATCCATTGCAAAAGAACTTTCTCCAAACAAAGGCCACATCCTATTGCTCTCTCCCGGCTATGGTAAGGCAAATGTTCCCCAAGGGTCGCTCTCTCCTGAAAGACAGGTTCCATTGTATGGCGCGGACGGTTATATAGAGCGGGGGAGTATTCAAAGAGACCTCATCAATAAAATTAAATTGTGTCTAGATTCGGCGACCTCTTTCCCAATGCCGACAACAGAGTCGCCGCCGCCCCCCTCGCATCTCCCCTCTTTTGCGACACCCATTTTGGAGGAAGAAGTTGTTGCGCCTATTGCCCCCATCGAACCAGAAAAGCCTGCGCCCGCATTTCCTGTTTCTAGGGAAGACAATGCAAGGGGTATTGAAAAAGCAAATCGTTTGGCGCGCATTATCGTTTCAGATATTGTCCTGTATAACGAAAAAAGAGTTGAGGAAGGCATTTTGAATGGGACATTCTACGACCTCTTAAAAGAAGAGATTGAAGAGGGCCGCAAGCATTACAACTCCCGCGTTTCTTTAGATATCCAAAAGCAGAAAGATTATCTTGGGGATGTCATTGAAGACTTTCTCAATAAAAGAAAGGCGGCTTCCGCCTAAAAAGAAGGGTGTAGCCACGACGCGGGGCGGCGCACGCGTCGTGGCTACAGAGATAAGCTATGTTCAATCTAACATCCGAAGAGCTTGAGAAGCAGTTTAAAGAGAGCGATGTCCCAACACGTCTTACAATTCTGAAGGCTATTTCTGAAAAGGCCGGAACGCCCACTGCGATGGGAGAGTCGGGAATGGCGCTGATTATAGAGGCGATGGGGGATAGCGAATGGCAGGTTAGAAAAGAGGCTATTTCCGCAATGGCGAAGGTCAAAGATGATGCGGATAAGGGGCCAATCATTCAGCGTCTGCTAGACCGAATTTGTAAAAATGATAATGTCGGAAGAAGAAATGCCGCCGCGGATTTATTTGTGCAGTGGGGAAAGGCTTCTGTCTTGCCCCTGCTTTTAAACTTAAATAAAGTCAATGAAGATACCTGTAAGGTTGTTATTGATGTCTTGGGCGATATTCGAGACCCGCGCGCGATCTCCCCTCTTTTAACCGATATTTTAGGCGCTGATTCTCTTCCTGAAACGTCTGCGGGCTTTGCCGATAACCTTCGTTCCTCTGCGTTAGAAGCGATTGGAAAGATTGGGCCTCCGGAGGGTGTAGAACAAGTGATACCCTTTTTGAAAAAGGGAAATCCGTTAATTACTTTTTCAGCGATCAAGGCGCTCGAATTGATGAAGTCGCCTTTGGCGGTACCCCACTTGATTGCGATATCAGCGGAAAAGATGTTTAAACGCGCCGCCTTGGAAGCGCTAGGCGTGATTTCCGATATAAAGGCTCTGCCTTGTTTGCTAGCTGATTTTCATTCCGAGTTAGACAACATACGCCGTGTGACATTGAAGGCCATTGTTACCTTGGGACAAAAACAACAAGGTGAAAATAAGGCTGTTTTTCGGAACATGCTTCGTCAGACCTATAATGAGCAGGACTACGCCTTTTTAGTTTCTGTTGTAAACCATTCCGATCCCATTTTAAAAAGAGGGGCGATCTTGGTATTAGGGTGGGTATCAGAAATACGCGCGGTGCCCATGCTCGTTCCCCTTTTGAATGAGTACGATAAAGATGTCGTCATTGCTTTGTCTGGGATGGGGCGGCTGGTGCTTCCAGAGCTTTCTAAACTTTTAGAGCGCGGGTTATGGGAGGATGAAAGAACGCGTCAAGCGGCCGCGACCGTTTGGGGCGAAATTGCAGATTCCGCGGCGATTCCCTTTTTACTCGATCTTCTAAAAGATAATTCTCCTCATGTTCGAGAAGCGTCCGCGTCTGCCCTCGGAAAAATAAAAATGTCCGAGACGATTCCGGCATTGATGGCGCTCTTAAAAGATTCCTATCCAGAAGTGCAAGAAGCCGCTTTATTGTCTCTTTTGGAAATGAAGTCGCACATTTCTCACAACGATCTCACGCTTTCCCTCCAAGAGAAATCTGCTTATTTTCGCGCGAATGCGGCCTTGCTTATTGGGGAGATAGGCTTTGAGGGCGGAATTTCAGATATTGCGTTTTTATTGAAAGATTCAGACGAAGATGTGCGGAGGGCTGCTGTTTCTGCGCTAGGTAAGTTTCCGTTAGAAAAAACCGACCGATTCCTTTTATCGGCTTTGGGCGATGAAGATTATAAGGTGCGGGTTGCCGTGTTGAAGGTGTTAGAGCAGGGCGGCGTCGGTGTGACATTAACCGAGCTTGCTCCGATTGCTTATGATGAAAATATGTGGGTGCGTGCGGCGCTGGCCAGAACGATTGGCTCTGTTCCCGGAGAAATAGGATTGGGTCTTTTACAAAAACTTGTGGATGATCCTACCGGGGTGGTTCAGATCGCGGCACTTTCCGCATTGGGGACGCGAACAGAGGGGGAGATATTATCGGCACTCTTAAAGAAACTTCCTTCCGACGATAAAGATGTTAAAAAAGCGGCGATTCTTGCTTTGGGGGCGTATGGTGATCAAGCGGCACTGCCTTTTATAACGCCCCTATTAGATGATCCTCATTGGGAACTTCGTTCTGCGGCTGTTTCCGCAGTAAGCTTTCTCAATTCAGTTTCTCCGAAAATTAAAACAATGGCTGATGCAGATTCCGACCCGCTCGTGCGCGATGCCGCGCGATTTGCACTGTCTCGTTGCAGAGTAGAGACTTCCTAATTGAACTTCACCAGCATGAATCATATCCAGTTGACCGATGCGATGTTTCGCGTCCTTAGGGATTTTATTTACGAAATCTCGGGAATCTTCTTTGCGGAAGATGGGAAGTCCATTCTGGAAAGCCGATTACAGCAAAACCTTAAAAGAAGACAACTGACGAATTTTGGCGACTACTATTACTTTCTGAAATACGATCGTAAAAAGGATGAGGAAATTGCATTATTGATTGATACGATCACGATTCACGAAACTTATTTTTTTAGAGAAAAAAAACAGTTGGATACCTTCATGGACGAGGTTTTGCCGGAGCTTGCAGATCGGGGCAGGAAGAATGGCAGAATTCGGATATGGAGCGCGGGGTGCGCCACAGGAGAAGAACCCTATACCCTTGCAATGCTCTTTTTGGAACGCCGAGAATTTCGGGATATCAACGTTGAAATCTACGCAACCGATATTAGCCGAGCGGCATTGGCCAGCGCGCGTAGGGGGGTTTATCGTGAACCCTCTTTTCGAGCCATTGATCCTTATTTTCAAAAAAACTATTTTGTAAAAGAGGAATCAGAATTCCGTATTATTGATAAGGTGAAACAACCTGTTGTCTTTTTGCATCTTAATCTTTATGAAAAGGAACGATGGGGACTTTTGCCTGAAATGGATGCGATTTTTTGCAGAAACGTCATTATTTATTTTGACGCCGCTTCCAAAAGACGTTCCATTGATGCCTTTTTCCAGAAATTACAGCCGGGCGGTTTTTTATTGTTAGGCCATTCGGAGTCTTTGCTTGCGCTCTCCACCGATTTTGTCTTGCGGCACTTTAAGAATGATCTTCTCTACCAGAAGCCTCCTAATGTCCAACAAAATTATTTTGATTTGTTAGGGCCTTCCAAATGAAAAAAAAACTGCGTCTTCTCGTGATTGATGATTCGGTGTCGTTCCGAGGGCTTCTGAATATGATCCTGCAGGGCCATTCGCATCTCTCCGTGGCGGGGCTTGCGGAAGATGGCGAGAAAGGGATGAAGCTTGTTGTTGAAACAAGACCCGATGTTATTCTATTAGACTTAGAGATGCCCCGAATGGACGGGTTTACGTTTCTGCGCTGGCTGATGGCAACCTATCCCACGCCGACCTTGGTTCTCTCTGGACGGGCAGACTCGGACAACGTTTTTAAAGCGTTGGAGTTGGGCGCGTGTGATTTTTTAAGCAAACTTAGAATGCACGAGGCGTGGTTTAAAAACTCCGACGAGCTTATTTTAAAAATTGAGGCGGCATCAACCATTGTCGGACAGAAACTGGTCTTTCAAAATCCCGCGCCGCAGAAAATTCAGAAGCACGAACAGGGATCAAAAAACGTTACCGGATTGTTGGCGATTGGCGCGTCTACTGGTGGCCCTCGCGCCCTTTATGAAGTGATTGGCCGTCTGCCGCAAAATTTATCTGTTCCGGTTGTGATCTCCCAGCACATGCCGAAAGGGTTTACCCATGCCTTTGCCGAATCGCTCAATAAGAAATCCGTTTTGCAGGTTGTGGAAGCGCAAGGCGGGGAGCGGCTTGAAAATGGCCATGTGTATCTTGCGCCGGGAGGGCATCACCTCCTTTTTGAAAAAAAAGGTGAAGCCGTTTATACGTTGCTTGCCGAGGCTTCAGACGAAAATATCTATGTTCCCTCAATAGACAAGATGCTCTGTTCTGCCGTCGAGATTTTTAAATCTAAAGTATTGGGAATTCTTTTGACGGGGATGGGACATGATGGGCATATCGGTTTCCAGCGCGTGAAGGCGATGGGAGGCGTTACTTTTGCCGAATCGGAAGAGACGGCCGTCATCTACGGTATGCCGCGCGTTTCTATTGAAGCGGGTGTGGTGGATAAGGCACTTCCTCTGCATCGCATGGTAGCCGAGATCAATAATCACTATGCCAA
>CAYJXH010000066.1:0-7845 GCA_964373975.1 uncultured Nitrospirota bacterium
CCTTGTGGTTGCCCTGATTTGTGGGGGTGACGTGACCCCCTTGTAGTTATTAAAATAGGGATATAGGGTATGCAAGAAATTATTACGATGGCTTGTCCGGAATGTAAAGAAAGAAATTATTCTACAACCAAGAATAAGAAAAACGATCCAGAGCGTTTGGAGCTAAAGAAATTCTGTCGCCGATGTCGGAAACATACGCCCCATAAAGAGGTTAAATAAAAATAGGCCAGTAGCTCCAACGGCTAGAGCGGTGGTCTCCAAAACCACAAGTTGTGGGTTCGAATCCCGCCTGGCCTGCGTTAGTTGGTAGAATATGGAAACAATAAAGAAGTGGATTTTATCAGTCAGAGAGTTTTTTGGGGAGGTGAAGGCCGAGGTTTTCAAGGTTTCCTATCCTACAAAGAGCGAGGTCGTTGGATCAACAACGGTGGTTATTATTCTAACCCTTGTTGTCTCTATCTTTCTTGCCCTGATGGACTCTATTCTGGTTCGCTTGTTGCGATGGGTGTTCTAGGCGGCAACGGCCGCCGGCGGTTAGGACAGCCCTCGTTGGGGCTGTAGAAAAGCAATAGAAAAGTAATGGAATGAATATGGAAAAAAGCTGGTACGTTATTCACACTTATTCTAGTTTTGAAAACCGCGTTAGGACCTCGCTGGAGGAAAAGGTTAAAACGCTTGGCCTTGAGAACCGTGTTGGAAAAATTCTTGTTCCAACGGAAGAGGTCGTTCGGATTAAAGAGGGGAAGAAGCAGACCTTTACAAAGAAATTCTTTCCCGGATATGTTCTCATGGAGATGTGTCTTGATGAGCAGTTACAGCAATTGGTTAAGATTACGCCCAAGGTGACTGGCTTTTTAGGCAGTGGCGATGATCCCACACCTCTTTCTCAAGCGGAAGTGGATCTTCTCTTAAAGCAGGTGGATGAGGGCGCGGCTCCCACGAACGAAAAGACGCAATTTGAAAAGGGAGATGCTGTTCGCATTACGGATGGGCCGTTCTTTGGATTTAATGCTGTGGTTGATGAGGTTCATCCTGAACAGACCAAGATAAAGGTGTTGGTCTCTATTTTTGGTCGCTCCACCCCGGTGGAGTTAAACTTTCTACAAGTAGAAAAGGTATAGTACAAGGGATCGTATATGGCAAAAGAAATAAAGGCAACCGTAAAACTTCAAATTCCAGCGGGGAAGGCAAATCCTGCGCCTCCAGTGGGTCCGGCTTTAGGACAGCACGGGCTGAACATCATGGATTTTTGTAAGCAGTTTAATGCGAAAACGGCAGGAATAGAAGATATGGTGATTCCGGCCTTAATCACCATTTACACGGACAAGACATTTACATTTGTTCTAAAGTCGCCTCCGGCATCCGAGCTTCTAAAAAAGGCGGCAAAAGTGGCAAAAGGAGCACCCATGCCCAATAAAGAGAAGGTTGGGAATGTTACGAAGGCGCAAGTTCGGGATATTGCTAAAATAAAAATGGCTGATCTCAATGCCGTTGATATAGAAGGGGCGGCGCGCATTATTGAAGGCACTGCTCGTAGCATGGGAATACAGGTTATTTCGTAATAAATAAGGAGCAATATGCGAAAAAGATATAAAACAGCGATCGCAAAGGTAACAAAGCCAGCCTATACATTGGAAGAGGCGTTTACGCTTGTCAAGGAAGTGGCCTCTGTGAAATTTGATGAGTCGGTTGACCTTGCCGTTCGTTTAGGGGTTGATCCCAGACACGCAGACCAGATGGTGCGAGGGTCCACGACTCTGCCGCATGGAACCGGAAAGAAAGTGCGTATTGCCGTTTTTGCCAAGGGGGAAAAGGAAAAAGAGGCGAGAGAGGCGGGGGCGGATTTTGTTGGAATGGAAGATTTAATTGAGAAGATCAATAAAGGCTGGATGGAGTTTGATACCGCGGTTGCAACGCCAGACGTGATGGGAACGGTTGGAAAGTTAGGAAAGGTTTTGGGGCCGAGGGGGCTTATGCCTAACCCCAAAATGGGGACGGTGACGTTTGATGTCGCAAAGGCCATCAGGGAGCTTCGACAGGGAAGGGTGGAGTATCGTGTCGAAAAGGCAGGGATATTTCATGGCTCTATTGGACGCATTTCTTTTACCGCGCAACAGCTTTTTGAAAACGCAAAAACAGTGATTGATGCGATTATTAAGGCGAGACCGGCTGCCGTAAAAGGGCAGTATCTAAGGGGCATTACCGTTTCATCCACCATGGGGCCGGGGATTCACATTGATATTACAGGCATGGATCATCTGAATTAGGGGAGGCATAATTTTTTTACGCCCGTTCGGCGTGGTGAGCTTGTCGAACCATGAACGGAAGCCATTAAAATGCCGCACCCTTCGACAGGCTCAGGGTGAACGGTCAATGTGAAGAGGCGTTAGACGTACCACATTAGAAAGGCGAGCAAGCAATGAAGAGGGCAGACAAAGAAGTTGTTGTTGAGAAATTACGGGAGAAGTTTTTGCGCGCGAAGGTGTCCGTTCTTTCCGATTATTCTGGTATGAACGTGGCAGATATTCAGGAAGTAAAAAATGCCATTCGCAAGGCGCAAGGAGAGTTTAAGGTTGTTAAGAATCGGCTGGCCATTCGGGCGGCAAGGGGCACGTCTGTTGAAAAAATCAGTGCTTATTTTAAAGGCTCTGTTGCTGTTACCTTAGGCTTTGAAGACCCTGTTCCGTCCATGAAGGCACTCGATATTCTGTTTGGAAAACAAAAAAAGCTTAAGATGAAGGCGGGCGTTATTGAGAATCAGGTTCTTGATCTTGCTGCATTTAAGGCTGTGGCAAAACTTCCTAGCAGGGAGGTTTTGTTGGGCCAATTGGTGGCCAGAATGAAATCCCCGATGGTGGGAATTAGGGGTGCTCTCGGTGGGGTATTGGATAAATGGGTCCGAACGCTTCAGGCGGTTTTGGAGTCTCGTCAGAAAACGCAACAGTAATTAAAAATTAAATCAGGGAAATAACAAAACAAAAAGGAGAAAAAATGCCAACAGCAGAGATGGAATTATCAAATGATCAAATTATAGGGGCAATCGAAAAGATGCCGGTACTTCAGCTTTCGGAGCTGATTAAACTTGTTGAAACCCGTTTTGGCGTAACGGCATCGGCGCCGATGATGATGGCGGCCGGCCCTTCCGCAGGCGGAGGAGACGCGGGCGCGGCTGTTGCTGTTGCTGAAGAAAAGACGGCTTTTGATGTTATCTTAACTGCCGCTGGGGATAAAAAGATTCAGGTGATTAAGGTTGTTCGCGAAATAACCAGTCTTGGACTCAAAGAGGCAAAAGACTTGGTGGAAGCCGCTCCTAAACCTGTTAGAACAGGTGTTACAAAGGAAGAATCTGAAGCCATGAAGAAGAAACTAGAAGAGTGTGGCGCAACCGTCGAGGTTAAGTAGGGGGCACCGGCCTCCGGCGGGATTACAGCCCTCGCAGTCGGCGTACCGACGCGTTCGGGCTGTGATTTATTGGATTTGTAGGGGCAGAATTTTCTGCCCTTTCCCTTGTATAGAAGGAAAAAGGAGATATGATAAAAACCCTAACGAATGAGGTAAGGCCGCGCAAAGATTTCTCAAAGAGTCCCATTAAGGTTGACATTCCGGATCTTATTGAGATTCAAAAGGCCTCCTACGAGCGTTTTTGGCAAAGAGATGTTTCGCCGAACCGCCGCCAAGACGTTGGATTGCAGTCGGTTTTTACCAGTGTATTTCCGCTTTCCGATTATAATGAAATGGCGGTCATTGAGTTTTTAAACTACTCTACCGGTACGCCAAAATATGAGGTTCCAGAGTGTTTGGAACGGGGAATGACTTATGCTGTTCCCTTAAAAATACAGGTGCGGCTGGTTCTTTTCGAGAAAGAAGGGAAGACAAAAAAAATTCGTGATGTGAAGGAGCAAGAGGTCTACTTGGGTGATCTCCCTCTGATGACCGACACGGGAACATTCATCATCAATGGGACGGAGCGGGTCGTGGTCAGTCAGTTACAGCGTTCTCCCGGCTGTGTGTTTAATCACGATAAGGGGAAGACCCATGCCTCCGGCAAGGTTCTTTATTCGGGGCGAATCATTCCTTACCGTGGGTCGTGGCTTGATTTTGAATTTGACTCAAAAGATATTCTCTATGCTCGGGTGGACCGAAGGAGAAAGCTTCCGATTACAGTTTTATTGGCGGCATTTGCCTCCGAGGAGATGCGCGGGAAAGAGAAAAAATATTTCTTTAAAACAGAGTCAGGCAATAGGGTAGAGGCGGATGGCATTGAAGAGCTTCTTTTAAGGTCTTTTTATCCTGTTGAAGAGATTAAAATTGAGGACGGCCTTTTCTTCCGAAAGCTAAATCCTGCGATACATGTGGGCATTCCCTCTCCGGCGACCATTAAGGATCGCAAGCGGGAAATTATTGTAAAAGAAGGCGCCCGATTAACCCAGCCCATTCTTCTTAAATTACAGCACGAAGGGGTGGATGAGATTCCCTATCCCAAGGCAGATATGGTTGGCCGTGTGGTTCTGAATGATATTGTGAATCCGCAGACAGGGGAAGTCTTGATTGAGGGAAACCAATTGGTCACGGAGGCCCATCTCACGCATATTGTTTCTGCGGGCATTTCCACAATGGGTCTGCTTTACATGGACAATATTTTATACGCGCCTGTCATCCGTGACACCTTGGCGGCCAAGAAAGTGCTTTCTCCCCATGATGCTATGGTTGAGATTTATCGCAGAATTCGGCCGGGAGAAACGCCGACCATGGAAATGGCGCAAAACCTATTTGACGGCCTGTTTTATAATCCGAAGCGATACGATCTTTATCCGGTTGGCCGTTTAAAATTAAATAAAAAATTAGGGATAAACATCCCGCTATCCTGCAGAACCTTGACGGCGGAAGATGTATTGGAAACGGTTCGGTATCTTGTCAATCTCAAGGGAGGTAAAGGGGAGATTGACGACATTGATCATTTGGGTAGCCGAAGGATTCGGTCGGTCGGAGAGCTTTTAGAAAATCAGTTCCGAATCGGCCTTGTGCGGATGGAAAAAACCATTAAAGAAAGAATGAGCCTGTTGAACCTCGAAACCGCTTTGCCGCACGATTTAATCAATGCCAAACCGGTTATTGCGGCAATTAAGGAGTTTTTTGGAAGCAGTCAGTTGTCGCAATTTATGGATCAAACCAATCCGCTGGCGGAAATCACACATAAGCGAAGGCTTTCCGCATTGGGGCCGGGCGGATTAACGCGTGATCGCGCTGGCTTTGAGGTGCGCGATGTGCACCCATCTCACTATGGGCGTATCTGTCCTATTGAAACACCGGAAGGGCCGAATATCGGACTGATTACCTCTTTGGCCACTTATGCCCGTGTCAATGAGTTTGGTTTTATTGAATCGCCTTATCGAAAGGTGATCAATAGCCATGTGACCGAGACGGTGGATTTTCTCTCGGCGATTGATGGAGATCAGCAGAGGATTGCGCAGGCCAATACGCCGATCAGCGCGAAAGGGAAGCTCACGGCAGAAACCGTTTCTGCGCAGTTTGGTGGAGAGTTCGTCACGGTGGCTCCTTCCGAAGTTACCTATATGGACATCTCTCCAAAACAAATTGTCAGTGTGGCAACAGCCCTCATTCCGTTTTTGGAGCATGACGATGCGAACCGTGCCCTCATGGGTTCTAACATGCAACGCCAAGCGGTTCCTTTGCTGGCCGCAGAAGCGCCTATTGTGGGAACGGGCATGGAGGTTTCGGTTGCCCGAAATTCTGGATATGGCATTTTGGCGAAGCGGGATGGGGTTGTAGAGAGCATGGACGCAACCCGTATTGTCATTAAGGCCGACCTTTCTCGCAAAGAAAAAGAGTTAGCCCTTGACGTTTCGGAGATGGGATTTGATGTCTATCGTCTCATGAAATTTCAACGCTCGAATCAGTCTACTTGCATACACCAAAAACCGCTCGTATCGCTCAAGCAGAGGGTTAAAAAAGGGGATGTTTTGGCCGACGGCCCTGCGATGCAAGGCGGGGAATTGGCATTGGGGCAGAATGTTTTTGTCGCGTTCATGCCTTGGGAGGGATACAACTTTGAAGATGCCATTTTGCTTTCGGAGAGGTTGGTCAAAGAAGATCGGTTCACTTCTATCCATATTGAGGAGTTTGACCTAGAATTTCGCGATACGAAGTTGGGCAAGGAGGAAATGACCTGCGACATTCCGAATGTCGGTGAAGAGGCGCTTTGCAACCTAGATGAAAGCGGGATTGTGCGTATTGGCGCGCAAGTCAAGCAGGGGGATATTTTAGTCGGAAAGATTGTTCCAAAGGGCGAGACACAGCTTACCCCGGAAGAAAAACTTCTGCGGGCTATCTTTGGCGAGAAAGCAGGCGATTTTAAAGATGCCTCAATGTACGTTCCGCCCGGGGTCGAAGGCATGGTGGTTGATGTAAAAATATTTGCCAGAAAATCTCTTGAAAAGGAGACACAGGTTAAGAGTCTCAACAGTGAAGAGACAGCCCGTTTGCAAAGAGATCATCGTGACGAGCTCCGAATTATTGAGGAAGAGAAGTATAAAAAGATTCGGAAATTTTTAATTGGGCATTCCATTGGGTCGGATCTCATTGACCAAGAAACGGGGGAGATTCTCTTAAAAAAGAAAAAAGAGATCACCAAGGAAGTTCTCGATCAGGTATCCGATTTGTCCTTAAGAGGGCTGGTTTTAAACGATCCTGCACAGCAAGAGAAAATTGTTCAAATTGAAGAGTTCATGAAAGATGAAATAGATAAACTGCAAATGTCTTTTGATGAAAAAATAGGAAGGCTTAGGCGGGGCGATGAGCTTCCTCCGGGGGTGATCAAGTGGGTGAAGGTGTTTATTGCTATGAAGCGCAAGGTTCAGGTGGGGGATAAGATGGCTGGCCGACATGGGAATAAAGGTGTTGTGTCGCGCGTGCTCGCTGAAGAGGATCTCCCGTACTTGGCGGATGGAACGCCGGTGGATGTGGTGTTAAATCCTCTGGGGGTTCCTTCCCGAATGAACGTGGGGCAGATTTTGGAAACGCACTTGGGCTGGGCCGCGAAGGTGTTAGGTATTAACGTTGCGACCCCTGTTTTTGATGGTGCTACGGAAAAGGATATCAAGGCTTTGCTTGCCGAGGCAAAACTTCCGAGTTCTGGCCAGACGCGGCTTTATGATGGTAAAACAGGCGAGCCATTTCGTGGAGAGGTAACCGTTGGGCAGATGTATATGTTGAAGTTGCATCACTTGGTAGACGATAAAATTCATGCCCGTTCCAATGGCCCTTACTCGCTGGTAACGCAACAGCCGTTGGGTGGAAAGGCCCAGTTCGGAGGACAGCGGCTAGGGGAGATGGAGGTTTGGGCATTGCAATCGTATGGCGCGGCCTCTACCCTGCAAGAGTTTCTCACGGTGAAGTCGGATGACGTTGCAGGCCGATCCCGCATTTATGAGGCGATTGTCAAAGGGGAGCCGTTTCTCGAGGCGGGCTTGCCAGAATCTTTTAACGTGTTGATCAAAGAGCTTCAGAGTCTGGGGCTAGACGTAGAGTTAATAAAACATTAAGGAGATCAAAGCAATATGGAAACATTTAGCAAGATGGATGTCGGTAGTGTGGTCTTTGATAAACCTAAGATGCCCGTTTCGTTTGACGCAATTCGGATCCAAATCGCCTCGCCGGAAAAAATTCGCTCATGGTCTTATGGAGAAGTTAAAAAGCCGGAGACGATTAACTATCGTTCGTTTAAGCCTGAACGAGACGGTCTTTTTTGTGCCCGAATCTTTGGCCCGGTAAAAGACTGGGAATGTAATTGCGGAAAATACAAACGGATGAAGCATCGCGGCATTA
>CAYJXH010000067.1:0-7844 GCA_964373975.1 uncultured Nitrospirota bacterium
ATGGGCTATATTCGTTCTTCTGTAAGGCTCAACTGGCATATTACGGAAATCATGGAAGATGTGACGCCGTGGGCGCAAACCGCATCCATGCTCTACGGCCTTGGAATGGTTTTATTCAATGTGTTTCTCTTTTTGCTGGTGAGCGTTTTAATTTTCCGTTTTGCCGCAAGAGAAAGTGTCGTTACTTCTGTGTCATCCAATGAAATACTTTCTTCGTAAAAAGGGTTTAATCTCCTGCCTGTTCTTGTTGTTAGCTCTTTCTCCACCGCGTGCGCAGGGCGGTGTTGAAGCTGACAGCAAAACCAACCCGCCTGCTGAAACCGTAGGCGTCGTTACGCCCGCCTCCGTTCCGATATACGAAATCACCGCCGCGTATAACGAAAAAAAACATACGATTGAGGGAACCGAGCGCATTACATTTACCAATACCGGCGAGACTGCGCTTTCAGAAATCTATCTTTTTCTCTATCCTAATGCTTACAAAGAAAAAATTCCAAACAGCAATCAGAACAATCAACATCAACTGGCGTATCCCGTCGCGTTTAATCCGGGAGGCATTGAGATCGTATCCATTCTGGATGCGGAAGGAAATAAATTAGTCTCTGCTGATTTTTTTGGCGTAAAGACGATTGCAGAGTTTAGGTTAAGTGTTCCGATTCCTCCCAAGGCGACTTACAGTTTATGGATTCAATTTGTAACGCAGATTCCAGAACGATACGGTGTGTTTGGATATTTTCGGGACTGGGTGGCCTTGCAGGGGGGATGGCATCCGTATCTGCCTCCTTTGGTAAACGGCAAATGGGATCTCCACGGCCTGCCGCCTCCTGCTCAATTTTATGTAGAACTTTCCGTTCCGAAAGATATGACGGTTATTGCCTCTGCGCCACTTGGGAAAAAACTCGAAACACAAACGGGGGTTCCGCCCGTCCCATTTTTCTCTCTTTCCATTGGACGAAAATTCATTCAACAAGATCAGGATATCAACGGAGGCCATGTTGTTTACACCTACTCAAAACGGAATAAACGCTATGGGGAGCAGGTTGTTAAGACGGCGGAGTCGGCGCTTTCGTTTTTCTTATTGGACGCAGGGTTGCGCCCATCAATGAAAATACAGATGACGCAGGCATTTCTTTATAAAGATATTGTAACGACTGGCAGTGGATTGCTTTATGTTGATTCAAGACTCTTTAAGGTCTTTCCCTTGCTCAAGAAATATCATGAAATGCGCCTTGCGAAAGGGGTTTTCTCCCTTCTTTGGCAGGACATTCTCCCTTGGGAGGGGCCTTGGGCAATAGAGTTGATGGCGACGATCACTGCGGAGCAATTTGCCAAACAACACTATCCGAATGCGTCTGGGTTAAAGACAGGGCTTGCGCCCATCGCTTTTCTCCCATTGGTAGATAAGATACTTTATGCGAACGACCCGCTCCTGCGCCAAGTTTATTTTAAAAAAACGGCCTCCGAAAACGAGACGATTCTTTCATTCCATCAGCCCATTTTGCCGCACTATCCAAGACTGAAAAAGATTTTGTCTCCCGAAGGTTTAGAATCGGTGATTATAGATTACAAACAACGGATAAAACGCGGAGAAAGGCCGGAACTCAAAAACCTCTTACTCGATCAGAACGTGCCGACAATCAAACAATTTTTCGAGAAAGAGTTTCTTTCGCGGGGGTCGGTAGATTTTGGAATTGAGCGAATTCTACGAAGGCAGATCGGGAAAGAATATCAAACCATCATTGACCTGAAAAAAGAAGGGCTTGGTGTAGAGCCGGTTGAGATTATTCTTTACAAGAAAGATGGCACCAATCTCCCTTTGCTGTGGAATGGAGAGGAAAAAAATTATAAGACAATCGTCACCACCCCCTCTCCCATTACGGTTGTAGAGATTGATAAAGAAGAACTGACAAGCGATATATACCGCGGAAATAACCGTGATCCAGAGAAGTGGAAATTTCTATTAAAACGGGTCAATTTGGGCTACGATCTAACAAGCAGTTTTGTTGATTACGATATTGGTCTGCAATTTCAGCCCGTTTACAGCACAAAAAACAGAATCAATCTTGATTTTTCGCATTCCGAGCCGAAAGATGTTCTGTCTATGAGATACAGCAGGGAACTCTCGAATAAACATATTCTCACCACAGGTCTTTCCTATGTGATTCCCGGCCTTGCTTTAGAGCAAGAGGTGAAGGCAATCAATCTATCCTATACGTTGAACTATCCCTACATTCCGTTTGTACAGAAACCGATGGAATGGCTCACAGGCCGATACCCACAATGGGGAATCACCTTTGGGCTGGATAAAAGCCTAACGGGAAACAGCAGTGATTATATGCTCAATGCGGTGTTTGATCTTAGGCGGTCGTTTGTTTTTTCGAACTATCATCAGGTTTATACCCGACTGATGACGGGTGTATCTACAGGTGCGCTTTTAAAAAACAATCGTTTTTTCTTAGGCGGCGAGGATGGTTTGCGGGGATATACCCTGCTTCGTTTTGGAGGCGAAAATATCAATTTATTTTCTTTAGAGTATCGTTTTCCGCTCTGGTATGAAACGGATATCAATCTCTCTGGACTGGCATTAACCCATACCCTCCAAGGGGTGCTCTTTTCCGATTGGGGCAGGGTATCAGACCGATCCGACCTCTTTAATCTTCCAGAGTACAAACTCGGTGTAGGCGGCGGCGTCCGTTGGTTTGTAGACTTTCTTGGGGTTATGCCAATCATCTTTGGATTAGACGTTGCGTGGCCCATTCATTCCCAAGAGGCAGAAGAAGCCAAACCGCATTATTATATCAAAGGTGGAAGGTTGTTTTAGCAGACGATTGACTAATGTTTCCACGATCAGTAGTATGATTCCTTTGCAGTGGATTAATGACAAAGGGGAGGAGCGATTTATGGATGGCATGGTTAAGCTGACATTCAACGGGCAGGAGATTGAGGTTAAAAAAGGCACGCTTTTAATTGAGGCCGCCAAATCGGCTGGCGCAGAGATTCCTCATTTTTGTTATCACCCCAAACTCAAATATGATGCCAATTGCCGAATGTGCATCGTAGAAGTTGAGAAGATGCCCAAACTTCAAACCTCGTGTAGCACCGTGGCCGTAGAAGGAATGGTGGTTCGATCTGACAACCCGCGTGTTAAGGAAGCCCAAAACGGCGTCATGGCTTTTATTCTAGGAAATCATCCGCTCGATTGCCCGGAGTGCGATCAGGGCGGAGAGTGTCAACTGCAAGATTTTGCGCATCGCAATTCCCCCACCGTCGGAAATTTTAAGGAGACAAAACGGGTTTTTGAAAAGGAATATTTTGGACCCCTCATCGAAAAGGAAATGAACCGTTGCGTCTCTTGTTTACGTTGTGTCCGTTATTGCGACGAGGTGATAGACTCCAATGCGTTAGGATCCATTGACCGCAGTTCGGTAACCGAAATTGGGGCCTTCGCCCATCATGCGTTAGATTGCGAGTTTTGCGGCGGCTGCATTCAGATTTGCCCCGTGGGCGCACTCACCAGCCGCGCATCTATGTACGATTATCGGACTTGGCAGGTTAAGAAAACCAATACCATCTGCACCTATTGCGGGGATGGCTGTCAGCTTAGCCTTGAGACCATTGACGATAAGGTCATTCGCGTCAGTTCGGAATTGGGAATAGGCCGGAACGAAGGCGATCTGTGCGCAAAAGGTTTTTTTGGTTATGATTTTGTGAATCATAAAGAACGGTTAATTCGTCCGCAGGTTTTGCAAAAAGATAAGAGCAGGAGAATGGAAGTGACGTGGGAATGGTCGCTCAATAAGGCCGCGCAAGGCTTAAAGGCGATTAAAGCGCAATATGGCCCGGAGGCGATTGGCGGAATTATCTCCAGCCATTGCACCAATGAGGAGGTCTATCTTTTTCAAAAACTCATGCGGGAGGTCGTTGGCACGCCCCATGTTGATTCGGGTGCGCGATACGGATATATCAATGCGGCACGCGCCCTCACGTCTGTATTTGGAACCACCCGCCTTGCCCGATACGAAGATATTGTGAATGCCGATGTTATTCTGTCTTTTGCTGGTGATATGACCGAGACCAACCCGATTTGCGCAATTAAAGTTAAAGAGGCCGTTCGGAAAAAAGGGGCAAAGCTTATTGCGATTGACGCGTTTAACCGCTCACGCGACACCTATAAAAGTCATCTTCCCAATATGGCCGCGCACCATTTGGAAGTAAAAATGGGGACTGCGGAATGGGTTATTCTGGGGTTACTAAAAGTGTTGGGTGATACACGATCTCTCCCTTCCTTTGAAACCATTGAGAAAGAAAGCGGGATCAGCGAGGCGGCTATTCGCGAGGCTGGGAACCTCTATGCGGGGGCCTCACGAGGTGTTTTGATTTTTGGACGTGCGATTCTCCGAAGTGAAAATGGGCACCAGAATGTTTTGAATCTTGCTGATCTTGCTATTTTGGCAGGACAGGTCGGAAAAGAGGGGTCTGGTATTCTCGCATTGGCGGAGGAGAACAACGAATTGGGGGCCGTTGAGATGGGCGGGGCAACAGAATATCTTCCCGGTTTGATCCCTGCAAAGGCAGGTGGCAAGACCCTCGTAGAAATGATTGACGCCGCAGAGCGCGGGGAGATTAAGGCGCTTTATATTGTCGGAGAAAATCCAGTGCGTTCTCTGCCGCAGAAAAAGGTGAAGGAGGCATTTCAAAAACTCGATCTTTTGATCTGTAATGAGCTTTTCCTGACTGAAACCGCAGAGATTGCGGATGTTGTTTTCTCGGCCGCGAGCTTTGCGGAAAAAGATGGCCGCTATACAAATCAAGAGGGTGAGATTCAGAAGGTTCGGAAGGCAATAGACCCTGTAGGAGGAAGCAAGCCCGATTGGATGATATTCTCATTGCTGGCTGAAAAACTGGGCGTGCCGTTTCGTTATAAGAGTACGGACGAGATTTGGAAAGAGATTGTTTTGAATATGCCGCAAAATTGGCCAACTTCCTCAAAGGACACGACAAAGGGCACGATTGCGTCCTCTGTCACACCCGCGTCTAGTAGGGCAATAGTTCTCCCTGTTGAAGGGAAGGTTAGTACAACGGGTTCATTTAATCTTCAAATGGGACAGAGCATTTATCATTCGGGGAAGCTGTCAACCTATGCGAGCGGACTCAATACGATTGTTGCAAAAGAGGCGGTCTCTATTCATCCAGATGATGCCGAGTTGCTAGGTGTCGCCGAGGGGGAGATGGTCGCTATCTCGCATATCATGGGAGCGATAGAGGTGCCGGTTGCTTTTAGTAAGCGATTATCACGCGGGACATTATTCTTCCCGGAACATTTTTCTTTAGAGATAAAAAAAGGTCTCCCGCTGACGCTTGATCCGGAAACGAATGTCCCTTACGGGGATTGCGGGGTCGTGAGTCTTTCAAAGATTTCTGTCGCTGTTGCCTAACTTGTCTCCCTCCGTGCGCCGACAAAGCGTTGCTTCCAGTAGGGGAGATTGATGTCTTGGATGTTGACAGTTCCTTTTGTTCTAGGGGCGTGGATGAAGTTTCCCCGTCCGATATAGATTCCGGTATGCCATGCGGCAGGCTCGGATATTTTAAAATAAACCATGTCTCCCGGCTGTAGTGAAGATAAAACGGCTGTTCCTGTTTTGATCTGCTCACGCGCCTGTCGCGGCAGAGAAAGACCGATTGCTTTGTTGTAGACGTAAGCGACATACCCGCTACAGTCAAAACCTTCTCTTGGATTGGTCCCGCCAAAACGATAGGGGGTGCCGAGCAATTCTTTTGCGATAGAAAGAATCTTCGTTTGCGTTTGATCGAGTGATCGCTCTTCGGATGCAGTGTCTAAAAGATGCGCCGCGCTGTGATTTCCTGCGCAACCCGAAACAAACAGTATGCCAATCAAAAAAGTCAAAAAAAAACGATACGCCGTTACCGATAGTTGGAGCATTGTAGATCAATTCCAAAATCTTTTGATTTCACAAATTGGATAACGTCTTGGAGCGCGTCTTTATCTTTTCCTAAAACGCGGACTTGATCCCCCTGAATCTGCGTTTGGACTTTAAACTTGCCGTCTCGAATCGCCTTGGCAATCTCTTTGGCTTTCTCTGACTCGATCCCTTGCAAAATGGTAATATCCTGCCGCACCGTATCGCCTAATGCCTTTTCGAGTTTTTCATAAACAAGGGCTTTTAAAGAGACCCCCCTTTTAACCAGCTTGGATTGAAAAATATCAATGACGGCTTTGAGCGTATATTCGTCGCTGGCCTTGAGGGTCACGCCCTTTTTATCCTCACTATTGAGTGAGATATCGCTTTGAGTGTCTTTCAAATCAAACCTCTGCCGAATTTCCTTTGTGGTTTGATCTACGGCATTTTTCACTTCCTGCCATTCCGCCTTCGAGGTAATATCAAAAGAATAATTGTCCGCCATGAAATAGGTCTCCTTTTTAGTAAAATACGAAAATACAGTGGAATCAGATCGAAAGTCAATAACCGTTGTATTTGGCCCCCCTTACTGATAGAGTTCCACTTAGACAATTTTTAACTGAAATCATATAAGGTATTTTCTTAATAAACGGGGAGAGTAGCAGTGAATTGAAGACCGATATTTCACCCACAGGCAACGCTTGGCATTTGATCTAGCTTTCAACCCAAAAGCCGTATTTCTTACAGCCGTTGCCAGAAAAAATAAGATATTTCCCAAATATCTTTAGGATGTAAATGTTTCCAAAATCTTTATATCCGGTTCTATAAACAGACTTAAAAGAACGGAAATTATCCGATTCTACATAGGATACAATTCCCTTAAACCCACGATGGGTGTAAGCTTTAAGCGCTTTGCTCATACCAATTGCATGAAGGCGCAGTCCACGGTATTGATGGTGCGTAAACCCTTTATACATATAGATGTAATCCTTCATAAAATGGAGCGTTAGTTCATTGGATATGGGCGTTTCTCTATTGGAATACCAGCCGTAACTGGCCAGTATGTCCTTATCTAAAATTCCAAAGCATCCATCTCCTTTGGCTAATGCCTCCGTTATGAAATCTTCTTGCAGTTCATATTCTTTGTGCTTTGAGAAAGCAACAAGCTCCTCTTTGCTTAGAAAATGATCGGTATATTTCTCATCGTTATTTAAATTTCTGGGATCAACAGCGTCTATGGACAAGACCATACCGCGTAAAACTTTAAAAAAAACGAACCGATTAAGGAGTTTTAAAAAAACCGTGTAGAGCGTTCCGTAGATTCCGACATCCCTAATTTCTTGTCGAATGGAAAACTTCACGGCTTACGACTTTGTAAAAGAGGGGAAGCGATAGCGATAGGCACTGGCTTGTTCATCGGCCTTTTCCTGATTATGGGCCACAAGATACGCCTTAGCCTCTCCATGATATTTCTCGCCCACATCATAGAGCTTTGGCTTATCGAATATCAGCTCACGCTTATTGGGCGTGGAATATTCATAGAGTTTGGTCATTCCCAAGGCATTGACCGGACAAGCCTCCACGCAAAAGCCGCAAAAGACACATTTAGAAATATCAATATAAAATTCGGTGGCGATCCGACGGAGCATTCCGTTCTCCTGCCTCTCTCCGCTTACGACCCGAATACAATGCGAGGGACAAGCCGCCTCGCATAAATCACACCCCACGCACCGCTCGACCCCGTCTTCGTAACGAAGCAAACCCAATGCCCCTCGGTGTGTATCAGGAAGGGTCAGCTTCTCGCGCGGGTATTGAAGTGTTACCTCTTTTACAAATATATGTCTAAAGGTCAGCGACATCGCCTTCCGAATTTCTTCAAAAGAAACAGAATTGAAAAGCTCTCGAATGGTCATGGGTTTGTTTCCT
>CAYJXH010000068.1:0-7839 GCA_964373975.1 uncultured Nitrospirota bacterium
CTCCTTATTAAAAAAGAATGCTCATACTAACACATCTATTGGATCAGAAAGAAATCAAAAGAAAAGGTGATTCTACGCATAGACTTGTGTTACAATCCCAGAAGTTTTTGAGTAACATTGAAATTGAATGAAGGAGATTGAGGGGGGTGGAAGTCATCATCGCGGAACATGCGGGTTTTTGCTTTGGCGTAAAACGGGCTGTGAAGCTTGCCTTTAACGCCGCGGAAGAGAAGGGGAAAAGCGTGCATACACTCGGGCCGCTCATTCACAATCCCCAAGTTGTTGAACGCCTTTCCAGAGAAGGCGTCCGCAAAGCGGAATCGCTTACTGAAATTAGCGATGGCATTGTCATCTTGCGTTCTCATGGCGTTGCCTCTCCCCAAGTCTCAATTGATGCGAAATTAAAAGGACTAACCGTCATTGACGCAACCTGTCCCTTTGTCACCAACGCGCAAAGGTACGCAAAACAGTTGGTAGACGAAGGCTATCTTGTGGTCATGGTGGGAGATCGTCACCATCCAGAGACATTATCGGTGTTGGGTCACGCCGGAGGAGATATTCTTGTTACTGAAGATTTTGAGGAGATTAAGAAGTGGCTGAATCGTTTTACAAAAAAACGGGTGGGCATCATTTCGCAAACAACGCAAACGTTTAAAAAATTCTCCGATATTGTACTTCAATGTATTCAGATTTGTGAAGAAATCAAAATCTTTAACACGATCTGTTACGCAACGGAAGAGTTGCAAACGGCAGCCCAGAAACTCGCCATTGATGTACAAACCATGATCGTCGTTGGGGGAAAGAACTCGGCCAATACAACCCATTTAGCCGATATTTGCAGGCAAGAGGGCATTCCCGTCTATCATATTGAGACGGCAGGAGAGATTGAGAATTTCTGGTTTGATGGCATTGCCAAAACAGGGGTCACAGCCGGGGCGTCTACCCCCGATTGGATCATTAAAGAAGTGGTGGAACATCTTGAGAAAATAGGGGCACAGGATGCTGTGCCATTACATTAACAACAAGGGCTATTTGGGCCTATATATACAACAGAGGAAAGAACAAATTTTATGTTGAAATTAAAGAGGGCAGATTGGGGAGAGGTCAAAGAAAACACCGTTGGTGCAACCGAGGTTGAAACCTCCGAGATGGATCTCCTTTACGAGGAGACCTTCAAGGCATTTGAAGAAGGGGCTATCCTGCAAGGGACGGTTGTTTCTATCAATACTGACGGGGTGATGGTTGACATTGGTTACAAGTCTGAAGCGGTGATCCCCAATGACGAGTTTACCAAAGAGGCATTATCGGCAATACAGATCGGCGAGAAAATGCCTTTTTTCCTTGAAGGGCTAGAGGACGCAGACGGAAATGTTCTTCTCTCTAAAGAAAAAGCCGATAAGATAAAGGTGTGGGAGGAGATTGAGGAGATTTACAAAAAAGACGGCATTATTGAGGGGAAAGTCCTCTCGCAAATTAAAGGCGGTCTTGTCATAGATATTGGGGTCAAGGCGTTTCTGCCCGGCTCGCAAATAGATTTTCGCCCTATTCGCGATTTAGATTCTCTGGTGGGAAAAACATATCCATTGAAGATTGTGAAGATGAGTCCTCGCCGTGGAAACATTGTTGTTTCCAGAAGGGCGCTTTTAGAGAAAAATCGCGACCAAAAACGAAGCTCTGCCCTTTCTACCTTGAAAGAGGGGCAGATTGTGGACGGCATTGTTAAGAATATCACTGATTATGGCGCGTTTGTAGACTTGGGCGGCATTGACGGCTTGCTTCATATCACCGACATTGCATGGGGACGGGTGGGTCATCCTTCCGAACGATTTAAGGTGGGAGAGAAGCTCCCTGTTATCGTCCTCAAGTATGACAAAGAGACCTCCCGCGTGTCGCTTGGTTTAAAACAGATGACGCCAGACCCATGGACCACAGTAGAAATCCGCTACCCTGTCGGATCAAAAGCGGCTGGGCGCGTGATGAGTCTGGCCGACTACGGCGTGTTTGTTGAAGTAGAGCCGGGCGTGGAAGGCTTGGTGCACGTTTCTGAAATATCATGGACACGCGATGTAAAACATCCTTCTAAGTTTGTGTCGGTTGGAGACACCGTCTCGTTTATCATTCTCAATATTGATAAAAAGGGAAGGAAACTTTCATTAGGAATGAAGCAGGCAGAAGCCAATCCGTGGGCACAGGTAGACCAAAGATATTTTGCCGGAGACAAAATATCTGGAAAAGTTAAAAGCGTTACCGATTTTGGCGTTTTTGTTGGACTAGAAGAAACAATTGACGGGCTGATCCATATCTCCGATATTTCATGGACACGCCATCTGAAACATCCTTCGGAAATTTTCAAAAAAGGACAAGACATTGAAGCGGTGATCCTAAAAGTGGACAAGGAAAAGGAACGCATTTCCCTAGGATACAAACAGATCACCCCAGACCCTTGGAACGAGGTTCCGCAAAAATATCCTGTGGGGGCTTGTGTAAAAGGGGTCGTCAGTAAATTTGCAGATTTTGGTTTCTTTGTAGATATTCAAGAGGGAATTGCAGGGTTGGTACATCTTAGTGAGACGGGGCTTGCCTCTGCGGAAGAGGCGTTGGAGCACTATCCTGTTGGGACCGAGCTGGCAGTGCGCGTTATTAGGCTAGACACAACAGAGCGTAAAATTGCCCTATCCCTGCTTGAAGTAAGCTAATACGAGGGAACCCCTTCTCGCAATCCCTTCTTATTGGACGAATACCTTATGGAACGCAAAACGCTTTTTACAGGCCTTTTTTATTTCCTTCTCTTATCGCTACTGTTTTTTGTCTTTATGTTTTGGACAAGCCGTATGGGTAGCGGGAAATCTTCAGGATGGATAGACCGCGGCGGAGACCAGATCGCCGTCATCCGAATTGAAGGCGTTATTACGGGGTCGGAGGAGATCACCGAGCTATTAAATCGTTCCAGCGAAGACGATAACATCAAGGCGATTCTCATTAGAATTGACAGCCCCGGCGGCGCAGTGGTGCCCTCTCAAGAGATCTACGACGCCGTAAAAAAAATCAGACTGGCCGGAAAGAAAAAAGTGGTGACCTCAATGGGAACGGTTGCCGCGTCTGGCGGCTATTACATCGCGGCCGCATCCAATTATATTATGGCCAATCCGGGAACGCTTACTGGCAGTCTGGGGGTCATTATGGAAATGGCCAATTTTTCAGAACTGCTCGCAAAGGTCGGCGTAGAAAGCGTCACCATTAAAAGCGGGGCAAACAAAGATGCCGGTTCTCCTTTTCGCAAAATGACAAAAGAGGAGCATCTTCTTTTTCAGAATGTTTTAGACGATGTTCACGATCAATTTATAACCGCTGTATCAGAAGGAAGATCGCTTGATATGAAAAAGGTTAAACGGCTCGCAGACGGCAGAATTTTTACAGGACGGCAGGCACAGAAAGAGGGGTTGGTGGACGGATTGGGGAACATGGAGGACGCGATTGCCAAAACAGCGCAAATGGCTGGTATTGTCGGCAAGCCTCATCTCGTTGAAACACAAAAAGGCATTTCTTTTTTTAAAATGTTACAAGGACAATTTCCGGGTGCAGTGGGTTATTTTCCGTCCATGCGTCTAAACGCCCTGCTGTCCTATTGATGGGATTTTATTATGACGCGATCAGAACTCATTAAGAAAATATCCACAGGAAATAAACTATTGAACGAAGATCAGATTACTATCGTCGTAACCACCCTTATTGAAATCATTAAAGAAGCGTTGGCCGCTGGAGATAAGGTTGAGATTCGCGGTTTTGGAAGTTTTCGGTTAAGAACCCGAAAAAGTCGGCTGGGTCGAAACCCTAGAACCGGCGAACAGGTGTCTGTGCCTGAAAAACAGGTTCCTTTTTTCAAGACAGGAAAGGAGCTTCGGGAGTTAGTCAATCACTCCGCATAACGAAGCAAAAAAACTCGCCGAGCAAAAATGGAAACTATCGCGAAGGATTTCTGCGCTTTGCGGCTCCATTGATCAAGACCTCACGGTTGCTTTTGAGAAATACTTTGAGGAGAATTCATACGCCTATTTTTCCTTTGAGGAAAAGCTACACGGCATAAAAACACTTTTTGAATCTATACAAAATCAAATTGCCGAGACGGCAAGAATGTCGGAGTTATCCAAAATGGCCGAACGCGTTGGCTATGTTGAAGACCGAATGGACGAGTTAATCGCCCCCCTTTACAATCGCCGCAGACGGAAGCGGAACGCATTTCGATTTTCAGATTTTTTTAACAAATACAAAGAACAGATTGGAAGCGGCGCGGAAAGTGAAGTCTCATCTTTGAAACAGGCTTTTGAACTGCTAGGACTTTCAGGAAACGAAAACATGCTGAAAGTGACCACCGCTTTTAGGAGTCTTGCAAAAAAATATCACCCCGATGTGCTAGGCGGCGACCGCTCTGGCGAAATCGAGTTGCGCCGCATTGTAGGCGCCTATCAATACATCAAACAAAACCACCCCGACAAGTAAAAGGGGAAACTTATTCTACCTGTTTTCTCTGTTGGCCATGTAAAAACGATCCCTAATTGCGAGCAGGTGGTATCTCTCTATCCCTTGAATGATCGTTCGCTTTAAAAACTCTTCCTCATAGGGTTTTGAAATATAACGAAAGAGATTTCCTTTGTTAACCACCTCAATAATGAGGGCAAGGTCGGAATAAGCGGTAATGAGAATATTGATGATCTTGGGATATTTTTGGGCCACTTGTGTTAAAAGTTCCAGTCCAGTCATCTTTGGCATACGCTGATCCGTTGCAATTAAGACAATTTCTGGATGCGCCGCAAGGATAGCTAATGCCGCTTCTCCGTTTAATGCGGTATGAATGGTGAAATCGTCTTTGTAAAGATGTTGAAAGGTGCTGGTAGCCATCTCTTCATCATCCACAAACAAGATCGGATAATCCCTAAAGGGAATTGTCTCTATCATAAAATTTTCTCCTGTTGGTTAGCGGCGTAACAACGCCGCTGGTTGCTTTCGGGGAAGGGTAATGATAAATTCCGACCCTTCCCCTACTTGGCTTTTTACGTCAATTTTTCCATGGTGCGTTTCAACGATCATTTTATATGCAAGAGACAGGCCAAGCCCTGTTCCTTTGCCAATCTCTTTGGTTGTAAAAAAAGCGTCAAAGAGCCTTGAAAGATTCTCCTCTGCAATGCCATGCCCCGTATCACGAATTGAAATAGACACTTCGTCATCAAGCACATTGGTTTTAATAAAGATTGTTCCATTCACCGTAGCCGTTCCGCGACTTCCCATGGCGTGGAGCGCGTTCTGAAAGATATTCATAAAGACTTGATTGATTTGACCGGGAATGCCCTCAATAAAAACAGGCATCTCGCAATAGTCACGTTGTACTTCAATTCCGGGCTTCCAATCATAATGCAAAAGCTCTAATGTTACATCTAATCCGGCGTGGATATCAACATCTGTAAAAAGCAATTCGTCCTTTCGGATGAAAGAAGATAGCGTTTTTATGATGACCTCGGCCCGCGCCAATCCACCCTTAACAATATCCAGCGATTCTATTATACTCTGACGGATTTCTGACGATTCTTCGGGGGCAATCGTCTTTCCCTTTTCCATTCTGTCAAAATGCCGATGAATAACCAAGAGGGAGCCTTTCGCAAAACTAATCGGGTTATTTAATTCGTGGGCAACCCCGGCAATCAATAATCCTAACGCGGCCATCTTTTCAGATTGGGCAAACTCGTTGCCCACCCGCCGAACCTCCTCTATGGTATCTGCCAACTGCCGATTTGCAATCTTAAGATTTTTCTGAAGCGAACTTACGCGAAGCAGGGTACGAACACGCGCCTTGAGTTCCTCCTTATTAAACGGTTTGGTCAGATAGTCGTCGGCGCCTTCTTCCAACCCTTCAATTTTATCGGACAGTAATCCCTTTGCCGTGAGTAAAATAATGGGGATGGAGGAGGTTTCGGGATCGCCTTTTAACTCGCGGCAGAGTTGATAGCCATCTTTCACTGGCATCATCACATCCGAAATAATAAGATCGGGTTGCGCCGTGCGGGCACGGGCGATTCCTTCCGCGCCATCCTTCGCAAAAATACAATCGTAATCGTTTTTTAACTGATCTGAAATAAAAGTGATCATATCTGGGATATCATCCACGATAAGAATCAGTTCAAAACCCTCCTCTGCCCGTGAGGGCATTTCTTGAGGGATTTCCGATGCCAAGGCTAACGACTCTTCCATGGCCCTTCTTCTATCTCTGTCTCGTCTCTCTTCTCCAGAGATTCTTAGAGTCCGCCTCTCAAGTTTCTCCTGCGTTTGGATCGGAATCGTGAAGAAAAAGGTCGTTCCAATCCCTTCCTTGGACTCCACCCAAACCCTTCCATTGTGCAGTTTCACCCAATCCTTGACCAAGGCTAATCCAATACCGGTACCCATCCCCACCTGGCTTTCCTCGGTATCCACTTGGTAAAAACGGTCAAACACCTTTTCGAGAGATTCCGCAGGAATGCCGCAACCTGTGTCGGTTACTTTCACCAAGACAGAACCATACTGCTCTGTACATGAAACCGTGATTCCCCCTTTTTTTGTAAACTTGAGTGCATTTCCAAGCAGGTTATAGAACACCTCTTCCATTTTGTCCGAGTCGAAAAAAAACTCTGGGATGTTTGCGTCACCTGAAAACGACAGTGTGAGCATTTTCTTTTCGGCAACGAGCACAACAGACTGAACAATGTCACCCACAAAATTTACGAAATTACTTCTTTGACAAATTAGCTCGACTGCCCCTGACTCCGATTTCATCAAATCCATGAGTTTGTTGATGATATTCAGAAGGCGTAGGGCATTTCGATGAATCACCCTAAGATATTTTTCCTGATCGAATGTTACAAGTCCCAACTCGCGATTGATAAACATCTCGACGGGAGATAAGATAAAAGTTGTTGGCGTTCTTAATTCATGACTGATATTGGCAAAAAAGCGCGTTTTGAGCCGATCGGCTTCCTGAAGTTTCACATACGATGCTTCCAACGCCTGCTTGCTGATTGCCAACTCTTCCGTGCGTTCCTCCACGCGCACCTCTAGCTCTTTGGTCCATTTCTGTAACTCATTGGACATCCTCGCAACATCGTCGTAAAGCAACCCATTACTCAATGAGATAGAGACCTCCGCGCGCAAGGTTGATAGAAATTCCTTCTCCTCATCATCGTACTCTTTCAGGTTGTCTTTTCCGCCGAGCATCAAGATACCAGTAACCCTTCCCTGGTGCGTGAAAGGGAGAACGGCCTTTATCCCCGGCCATGAATCGGGTGAGAGAAGACAACGCATCGGTTCATATCGCGGGCTTAAATCAATTTCGTCTCGAAAGATTACCCGGTCTTCAGTTGCCAGAAACTTAAGCAGTCGGCTATCTGTGGAATAGTTTTTGTCTTTGGGCACGGTCTCGCCTCGGACAGTTTTAAAACACTTCTCGCGTTCACTCCATAAGAAGATGGAAATGTTTACGACATAGAGGCTCTGCTGAAGTGTTTCGATAATGAGGGAAGTTAGTGACGCTATATCCTTCAGTGGTAATATCTCCCTAACGAGGGTACTTAGGACCCTTTGCAGATCATATTTCCGACGCTGAAAGAGATGATCTATTTTAGACTGAACAATCCGGACATAAGGAATCATCAAAAGCGCTATGCCACCAAGCACTGCCGCGCCCGCCACAGGGGATATCCCCTCCAACCATTTCCTGCCGAACAAATAAACTCCCCCCACGGGCAAGATAATCAAGGAAGACATCACCAGCCACGCAACCGTCTTGTGAATAACGGTCTCAATGTCCATGAGGCG
>CAYJXH010000069.1:0-7769 GCA_964373975.1 uncultured Nitrospirota bacterium
GGGAGAGGGGAGTCCCACGATCCAATTCCACGTTAAAACTGGGGGTGGGCAAGGGGGTCGTACCCCTTGACAGACCTTCTTTTTTCATGGTAAATGAGGCGGTAGCATCGGTGATGGACCCTAAATACGATTGGTTTCGACAGGTTGCTTTGCTGACCGGGATTCCGATGGTGCTGATGTTAGGGCCGGTTTGTGGCTATCTGATTGGTCATTACGCCGATATTTTTTTTAAAACCGATCCATGGTTGATGGTCTTTTTTACGATCATGGGAGGGATTGCGGGGGTGCGTGAGATGCTTCGACTCATAGAACAGGCCACAAAGACAGGATGAACCGCTGCCTACCGATGGATAACCACAATTTTATCATTCGATCCATTAAAACCTCTCTTGTCGTTGGAGCCGTTTTTTTTATATTCCTATCTCAAAGGTCTTCCTTACAGGTATTGTGGGGCGGTGCTCTAGGAGTCATGTTGAGTCTTCTAAACCTTATTCTCCTTTCACGTATTTGGGAAACACTTCACAAGAAGATATCCATTTTTTATGTCATTTTAAAATTCCCGCTGTTTTACGGCCTCTTAATATTTTTCCTCTATCAGATACATCTTTCTGTCTACGCTTTTATGATTGGATTTTCTGTTCCCCTTTTTGTTATTCTTCTGAAGACTTTTGGATCGGTGATCTATGTCGAGCGAGCAACAATCACTAGAAGCGCCTAATATTATTACACTGCTTCATCATTCCTTCCCGGAATCACAGGCGGTGGAATTTCTGCATCACTTTGAAGTCCCCTTTTTTTCGGCCATTGTTATTTTAGGGCTTGCAGTCACTGCGCGAATGGCCAGCAAAAACCCGACGCTTATTCCCGGAAAACTGCAAAATGCCGTTGAGTTTTTGGTGGATAGTTTAGATCAGTTTGTCTGTGGCGTGATGGGGCCTATCGGGCGGCAATTTACGCCGTTTATCGGCACACTTTTTCTTTATATCCTCGCCATGAACTTAATGGGGCTTGTTCCCGGAATGCACTCCCCAACGTCCAGTATCAATACAACCGTGGCACTGGCCGTAACCGTTTTTTTCTATGTCCAATACACAGGGATTCGCCATCTTGGGATGTTGGGCTATTTGGATCATCTGGCGGGCAGTCCGAGGCCCAAAGGGGTTGGGGGATACATTATCGCGGTCTTTATTGCGGTTCCGTTTAATTTTGTTTTGCACACGATTGGTGAAATCATCAAGCCCCTTTCCCTTTCGGTACGATTGTTTGGTAATATCTTTGGGGAAGATGCGTTGATTGGGCAGATGATTGTCTTGGGGATTTTGGCGTTAAGCTTTATGCACAGCCCTATTGGCATCCCGTTTCAGTTCCCTTTTTATCTTCTGGGGATGTTAACCAGTCTGATTCAGGCGGTGGTTTTTTCTTTGCTTTCGGTCATTTACATTTTTCTAATGCTTCCGCATGAGGCGGAGGCACATCACAAATAACAAAAGGAGGATATCAATGAGTACATCAATAGCACTTTCGTTTGCACTACCAATCATGATGGCCATCGCCGCGTTTGGATCGGCACTGGGCTTGGGGAAAACGGTTTCTTCCGCAATGGAAGCCATTGGCCGACAGCCCGAAGCTGCCCCCAAAATACAAATCGCCATGGTGATTGGTGCGGCCTTTATTGAGGCGCTCACCATTTATGCCTTGTTGACCGTATTCCTCTTCATGGGTAAGGTCTAAATAGTAGGGGGACAAAGATGGAAATTCTTCTTCAACAGGTATTGACCCAGATTGTTGGGTTTTTATTGCTGTTATGGCTCCTTCGGAAATATGCGTGGGGCCCTCTTTTGCAATCGCTGGAAGATCGGCGAAGTAAGATCGCTACGGAGCAGTCCGAGATCTTTGCTTCTAAAGCGTCTGTCGTAAAGTTGCAAGGCGAATATGAAGCCAAGTTGCGGGAGATCAAGCAGGAGGCGCTCTTAAAGATTCAAGAGGCGATTTTAGAAGGGCAAAAAGTCGCCCGCGAGATCACAGCCTCCGCGCGAAAAGAAGCCGATGCGATGTTGGAAAAGGGAAAAGAAAATATCAGCCGTGAGATGGGGTTGGCGAAAATACAGCTTCGCAACGAAATTGCCGATATGATTATCGCGACGGCCTCTAAGGTGATACGCACGGAGCTAAACGCCCAGAAAAACGAAGCGCTGGTGTTGCAATATATGGACGAGCTAAGGTGAGAAGCGAGATCATTGCCATGCGATACGCGCAGGCCCTTCTTGCTTTTGCAGGCGGGTATCAGGCGCAACAGCGGGTTTTGGAACAGATAGCGTGGTATCAAAAAGTTGGGGCTTTCTCTGTTGCGCCGCTTTTGGCGAATCCGAAAATTCCTAAAGAAGTAAAGGAAGGCCTCATTGCCAAGCTCTTCGCAGAGGATACCCATAAGATATTGTTCTATTTTGTGCGGTTATTGCTTCGCAAGGGCCGTATTGGTTATCTCAAGCAGATATTTTCGCTTTATCCAAAACAGTATGAATTAGAAAATGGTTTTGTGAAGGGAACACTTTTTTTTGCCTATCCTGTTGCGAACAATGTGGTAGAAAATTTAAAATCCAAACTCGAGTTAAAAGTACGGCGCAAATTGGTGCTTAATGTTGTGCAGGATCCGCGTATTATTGGCGGTTTTATATTTTCGACAGGAACGGAATTAATTGACGCCTCGCTAAGGCGATCTTTATCGGACTTAGGCGATCAAATGAAGGCAGTTCCCGTTTGATAATAAATAAAAAAATTATTGACATCTAAAAATTATTTTTGTAGAATGTCTTCCCTCGCTTTGTGTTTTAAAAGGTCGGAATGCCGACCGCGGGAGGGAGCAAGGAAACGGCAAAAGGGCACAAAGGAACACAAAAGGACAACAAAAGGACAAGTAGAGCATAGGTTACGAACATGGATGAGACGAAAAAAGAAAAACTAGGAAAATTTATTTTTTGGGTAACACTTATTTTCTGCAGTTGGATTATTTGGTATGTCTATACTCCGCCAATGTCTGGACATTAACTGGTAATGTCTGGCCATTGAGGTGGAATTTTGTTTGTCCCCGATCAGAGGGGGATTGACTTTGAGAGTGTAAAAAAAATATAATCCAGCACGGAGGATTCAGCAATGGAAGTGGGAGGGATAAGTAAGATGGAGCAACAAGGTGAAGGAGAGAAGGTCGGTCTTGGAAAGACAATTGGGGTCTTTATTCTTTGTCTCGCGCTTGCGTTGGGATATTATTTATCCATAGACTACGTCCTCATGGTATTTGCGCAGAATTTGCCATTTCCTTATAAATAATTTGGGTCCTTATAAATAATTAGCCCGTACAAATTAGGAATAGGTTTTTTTGTTAAACTGGTTTCAGTTAAGGAGGTAACAATGATACGTTTTTTTCGTTCGTTCCGTAATCCAAAAATAAAAAAAATCGGTGCATTTCTTGCGCTAGGTTTGTTCGCAGTGGCAATGTTGTTGCCGTTTGTGCCGCTATTTGCAATTGCGCAAGATGCCTCTGTGGCAGGTTCTGCGGCTGCCGGATCGGATGTTGCCGGGGCCGATGCCCCAAAGGTGGAGAAGGCAAAAGATGTTCACTGGAAAACAGAGGGAATTGTCTCTGGTCCTCCCGCACCCAAACTAAAATATCCCGATAATTACGGAACCTACGGGGGCTTTCAGAGTCGGACCATTCTCTGGATGGCGAACCAACAGCATCTTTATTTTGGGTCGTTTGTCTTGGCCGTCCCCATGTTCGTGCTGGTGGTGGAGTTGGTCGGCATGTTGCAGAAAGACAAGCGGATGGCCAAGAAATATGATGATCTTGCGCATGAGTTTATGAAGATCAGCTTAACGGCCTATTCCATTACGGCTATTTTAGGGGGTCTTTTAATCTTCACCTTCCTCGCGCTCTATCCCGGATTTTTTATGTATTTGGCGAGTATCTTTAGGCCAGTCATGCACATCTATGCCCTGATGTTTATTTTGGAGAGTGGCATTCTCTATGTCTATTACTATGGGTGGGACAAAATGAGCGAAACGCCTTATTTAAAATGGTGTCATCTCTCCCTCTCTCTTCTCTTAAACACGGTTGGGTTGGTGCTGATGTTCTTTGCCAACACATGGGTTGCGTTTATGCAGGCCCCGGCTGGGGTAGATGAACAGGGGCGATTTTTGGGGAACATCTGGAATGCGATCCATACCCCATTGGTTATTCCCATCGTGGTCCATCGGATTTTGGGAAACGCCGCTTTTGGTGGGGGTGTGGTGGCTGCTTACGCGGCCTATCGTTTCTTGGCGGCAAAGTCGCCTGAAGAAAAGGCACATTACGATTGGATGAGTTACACGGCTATGTTTATGGGGGTGTTGAACTTAATTCCGCTTCCCTTTGCCGGATATTGGTTAATGCGAGAGGTGTATGCCTATCGTCAACAGATGGGAATTACGCTCATGGGTGGATTGTTGGCGTGGGTGTTTATTATGCAGGCCACGATGATTGCAACGCTATTTATCACCCTGAATTATTACCTCTGGACGGCAATGGGTCGAATGCCGGGATCGGAACGATACACGCGGTACTTCAAGTATATGTTGTTGATCTTGGTGGTTTCAACCCTTACTTGGCTAACACCGCACACATTGGTAATGACTCCGGCGGAGTTAAAGGCGATGGGAGGCGCACAGCATCCGGTTGTTGGAAATTATGGTGTTATGTCGGCGAAGAATACGGCGATTAACATTATTATTACAATAACGGTCTTAACCTTCTGTATTTATCAGCGGGCCAATAAGATTCCAACTGTCAAGTGGGCGTGGGCAGGTAATCTTGCCTTGGGCGCGATTTTTATTGGTGCGGCGATCAACATTATCTTCTTGGGGATATACGGCTACTACATTCCTGCGAATGTTCGCATTGGCCTTTCCGTTCCGCAAGTTGTTACAACGCTCACGACATTATTTGTCGGCGTTACCTTGAACAGCATGATATTAAAAGATGCCAAGTCGGTGGGAGAGATTCGGTGGGGGCAGATGTCTGTGCGGGGGGCATACGCCCTATTCCTTCTGGCCGTGGCCTTTACATGGACAATGGCTGTAATGGGTTATATTCGCTCGTCGGTTCGGTTACATTGGCATATCAATGAAATTATGCGAGATGCTTCTCCGTGGGCATTCACTAATCCAATTGGGTATGCGGGCAATATCAATTCTCTGAACGTACTTATTTTCTGGACAATGCTTCTTTTTGTTTTCTGGTTGGGAACGCTTACAGATAAAAAGGTTCATGCCAAGGTCAAGGATGCGGCAGGGGAGGAAGTAGAGGGTTTGCCCGTTCCTGCGGGGAGTCATTAAATAATAAAGAGATATTTGTAAAGAGGGGCAATCGGTTGCAGAGCGACTGCCCCTCTCTTTTTGCCAAATTAACACGAATTAGGAGGGGTAAAGGGTCCTATGGAGAAAAATAAAAAAGGCATTATTTCAAAGGTTGGAATGTGGTATCTCCTTATCCTTTCTATTTTTGCAGGATACACAAACTGGTTGCCGCAAATTAGAGGAGATGCGCCAGAGGCTGCTGTTGCAGTAGATGCGAGTACCGTAACGCCAGAACAGTTAAAGGAGATGGGTCAGAAAATTATATTTGGCACAGATGATCCTGAAGGGGCATTAGCCCGTGGGGAGGCCCCTGTCGGAAAGGGGCAATGTCCCCTGTGCCACCAGTTTTTTCCTGGTCAGAAGGCAGATCGGTGCCCGAATCTCATTGCGCTTCCTACCAGTGATCCAACAACCGATCCAGAAAAATTATTACAAGTAACGGAAGAAGAAAGGTCGCATAAACGGCCTCTCACGGAACGTTATAAAAGTTTCAAAGAGAAGCTTTCAGGGGGGGAGGCTGATAGTGGAATTAAGCCGCACGCATCGTCTGGGGGAGAATACCTCATTGAGTCGGAATATTGTCCTAACTGTTTTGTGGTGGCTGGCTTTGCTCTAAAGGGGACCAATGACATGGTTAGCCCCATGCCAATTATCAATAAGGCCCCCATTGAATTAACGGATACGGAGATTGTGTCTGTTGTAACCTTCCTCCAGACTCGTGATGGCGATATGTCAAAGGCAACGGCAAAAGAGTCATGGGAGTCCTTCTTCGGAAAGAAATTAGGTGCCGATGCTCCACCGACAACAGCAGGGGGCGCGGCTCCCGCAGGGCCTACGATTGCCTTGTCAACAGACACTCCTGATCAGATCGTAACCAAGATGGGTTGTTTTGCTTGTCACAAAGTTCCGGGCATTGCTATCGCAAAGATCGGCATGGTTGGCCCCTTACTCATTGAGGGAACCAATGCGCCCAATCGGATTAAGTCTCCTGAATATCAAAAACTATTTAAAGAGGGGAAGGTTCACGCAACGACTCCCAAGGAATATGTTATGGAGTCCATTATGACTCCCCAGCTCTTTATCGTGCCGGGATTTCAAGATGACATGTTAAAAGACTTCTCTACAAAGTTTACCTTTGCCGCGCTATCCAATATGGCTGATTATCTTTTACAGCAGACGGCTGAAACGGCAATTAAGGACGGGTTGGATCGCCTACCTCAAGAAAAGGAAGGGCCGCTCAAAAAGACGGCGATGAGAAATTCTAAAGGAAAAGAGATTCATCTTGCATCTAAAAAAGTAAAACAGGATCAGGTTTCCATGGTAGGGACAGGTTCAAATGCCGTTCCCAATGAATCGAAATTTTAACGGAGGCGTGTCTGTATGATGATTAAACGGAAATTATTCGGGGGGTCTGTTCTGCCCCTATTATTAGCCATTTTTCTAGGCTTTTTGCTCCATCCTGTAATCTCTTTTGCCGGTGGCGGGGCAGGATTTATTGATGCGGGCGTATTTGCATTGGTCATAGAGCTTGGTGCGGGTCTCGGCATAATCTTTTTGGCTTGGTTTATAAAGAATAAGCTAAAGATTCATATTCCAAAGCTCATACAGGCGCCTCTTATCTGGATTACTGCGTATATCGTCTATGGGCATATCTTGCAACCCCCGATTCCTTTTTCCCTTCTTGCGGTCTATATGGGTATTACAACGATAGCGATATTCCTTTATTCATCGCTTGATGAGGCTTCATGGCAAGAGTTTACGAAGCCAGTTAGTATTATGTTGCAAGAAGACACAAAAAACGCAAAGTATTCCCGCTATTTTGTTTTTGCCGCCTTGCCCTTGCTGATTGGATACGGGACATATGACAAGCTGATGCCAAAGTTTGAAGAGCCGGTGGAGTTAAGAACGGTTCATCCTGCCCCCCCTGCCAGTATCAACTTGCATGGAAAGATTCTCAATTTGCAAACAGAATATAATCCCTTTCGTGGAAAGAACGCCGAAGGGCATGAGGAGGCGGGGGCGCAATATATGGGGAAAAATCCCTTTGCTCCTGATGCCCCAAAATATCTTCAGAATGTGAAAGAGGGTGGGGAGATATTTTTTGGCACCGCTGGTTGTATGTTTTGTCATGGCGATAATCTAGATGGCAGAGGAATGTTCGCTTATGCGTTTAATCCAATCCCCGCTAACTTTGCCGATCCGGGCACGATTGCCCAACTTCAGGAAACATTTGTGCTCTGGCGTGTTGCTAAGGGAGGGCCTGGAGTCCCGCGAGAAACATTCCCCTGGGCGTCTGCCATGCCTCCTTGGGAGAAGCATATTACCACAGATGAAATGTGGAAAGTGATTATGTTTGAGTACTGGCATACTGGATTTTATCC
>CAYJXH010000070.1:0-7712 GCA_964373975.1 uncultured Nitrospirota bacterium
AATGCTGTGCTGGTGCAGAACCGCCCCGACTGGTCACAAAATCTAGCCTCGACGGGGACGGTCTGTTCAAGCGTCTCCATATCCCCTCCCGTGCCAATGCCGTTTCTGATATTGTTTTCGTCGGTGAAGCTATTTTGAAAATCGCATGGTTCTTTTGTTGAGTATAATCGGATTTCTCAATTTGTCAAATTGTTAAAGGCAAATTACGCAATAGGAAAGATTGAAAGCCCATCCCCACCTAGCCTTCCCTTGAAGTGGGGGAATCTAGCAGGTTTTTCTTAATGCGTAACCTGGGTTAAAAAAATAGTGGAAGATTCATGTAAAAAGGGATATACTACAATCCATATACTATAGGAGTACTGTTTATTTCTAGTGTTTATATTTTGAAGGTCTTTATGGAGTGGAGTGACCATGGCGGAAAGTGTTGGGAGGCTACTTGTTAGCGCTAAATTACTAACAGAAGATCAGCTTCAAACAGCACTCCTTACTCAAAAAAAAGAGGGGGGGCGGTTTGGAAAAATCTTGATCCGAATGGGTCTGGTTGACGAGGTCCAAATTGCCAAATTCTTTAGCCAACAGTGGGGTGTCCCTTCGGTTGACCTCAACAAAATTGAAATTGATAATCTTGTCGTCAAACTCATTCCAAGCGACATGGTTAGAAAACACCTTGTCCTCCCCATCAAGCGTCTAGGCACAACGATAAGCCTGGCTATGGTCGATCCGACCGATGTTTTTGCCATTGAAGACATTAAATTTATCACTGGCTACAATGTCGAGCCGCTTATTGCCACAGAATCAGCCCTCATTGAAAAAATTGAGAAACATTATGGGAAGGGGTCGCAGTCTTTAGTGGAGAGGGGTTCTTCCGCCCTGACCGAAAAAAATGGCCAGCAATGGCATTCCGCGCTTGCAGAGAGAAAAAGCACTTCTCTCGATACTGTCCCTAAAGATTCTTTTAAAGATATTCTGCCTGTAAGGTCCGCTCAAACCAGTGTCGGTGCTAGCGCGGGCACTGAAGATTCTGAAGAATTGCCCGTAGCGTCTATGGCAGACCTTGATCTGGTCGTTGGAGACGCATTAGATGCAATCAGTGTTGTGGAAGAGCAAAAAGACGAGTCGGGGCTTCGTGAGGTGGAGGCCCCGATTGTAAAGCTTGTTAATGGGCTTCTTGTCAATGCCATTAAAGTGGGTGCCAGTGATATCCATGTGGAGCCGTTTGAGACCTTATTCCGTGTGCGATTTCGCGTGGACGGCGTATTAAAAACAATCATGAATCTTCCCACCAAAATTAAAAACGCAGTGGTCTCCCGCCTGAAGATCATGTCTAAACTGGATATCGCTGAACGGCGTCTTCCCCAAGATGGCCGCATTAAATTAAAATTTGGGAAAACCAGAGAAATTGATTTTCGCGTCTCAACCCTGCCCTGTCTTTTCGGAGAAAAGGTTGTTTTGCGTATATTGGATAAGTCGTCGTTATCGCTCGATCTGACGACATTGGGTTTTGAAGCAACGATCTTACAGGAATTTACAGACGCCATTAACTCCCCTTATGGCATGGTATTGGTCACAGGGCCAACCGGCAGTGGAAAAACCACCACGCTCTACTCCGCGCTTTCCACAATTAACACGCAAGAAGTAAACATTATGACCGCAGAAGATCCAATCGAATACAATATTCTTGGGATCAATCAGGTTCAAATGAAAGAAGAGATCGGCTTAAACTTTGCTTCCGCACTGCGTTCCTTTTTAAGACAAGATCCTGATATTATCATGGTCGGCGAAATTCGAGATTATGAGACGGCGGAAATTGCTGTGAAGGCCGCCTTAACTGGCCATCTTGTTTTGTCCACCTTGCATACCAATGATGCGCCGAGTACTATCAATCGTCTTTTAAATATGGGAATTGAGCCGTTTCTTGTGGCTTCTTCTGTGGTCATGATTATTGCCCAGCGGCTGACTCGAAAAATTTGTCTCAATTGCAAGGAAAAGGTAGAGATTGCGCCCGAGGTGCTTCTCCGAGCAGGGTTTACTGAAGAAGAGGTTTCAGGAATACTAACCTATAAGGGAAAAGGATGCGAGGTGTGCGGTCAAACTGGTTATAAAGGACGAATAGCCCTTTATGAAGTGATGCCGATTCGCGAGGAATTAAGGGAACTTATTCTTCAGGGTGCATCTTCGGACGAGTTAAAAAAAGAATCGGTCAGCCGCGGAATGAAAACCCTTCGAATGAGCGGACTTCAAAAAGTTAAAGAAGGAATGACCACACTGGAAGAAGTTTTAGAAACAACGTTTTTAAATTAATGTAGGGGCAGGCCCCTGTGCCTGCCCTGTGGACGGCCACGGGGGGCCGCCCCTACGAAACCAATGTAACGGTTGTTTCTACGTTATGTATTAAATTTATAAGGAGAGAGATGTCCAGTTTACATGAATTGCTTCACACGATGATAGAACGAGGGGCTTCAGATTTGCATTTAACTGCTGGGACCCCCCCCCAGGTACGCGTAGATGGTCAGCTCCAGCCGCTAGATCAGCCGCCGTTATCACCCTCCGACTCCAAGCAGTTGATTTATAGCGTTCTGACCGATGCGCAAAAACATCGCTTTGAAGAAGAAAGCGATCTTGATTTTTCGTTTGGCATAAAAGGGCTGTCTCGTTTTCGGGGCAATGTGTTTATTCAAAAGGGTTCTGTGGCCGCCGCCATTCGGACGGTCCCATTTGAAATTAAAGGATTTGGCGATCTGGGGCTTCCGGATATTGTTAGCGAACTGATTAAAAAACCCATGGGATTGGTTTTAGTAACAGGCCCAACCGGGTCTGGGAAATCAACCAGTCTGGCCTCAATGATTGATAAAATTAATAATGAAAAACACGATCATATTATTACCATTGAAGACCCGATTGAATACTTGCATTTGCACAAAAAATGCGTCGTGAATCAACGTGAAATTACAACAGACACCAAAAGTTTTAAGATGGCCTTGCGCTATATTTTAAGACAAGACCCCGATGTCGTCTTAATCGGGGAGATGCGGGATCTGGAGACAACGGAAGCAACTTTAACCATTGCGGAAACAGGCCACTTAACATTTGCGACGCTCCATACAAATTCTGCGGCACAGACCATCAATCGTATCGTGGATATGTTTCCGCCGCATCAACAGGCACAAATTCGTGCCCAGCTTTCCTCAGTATTAGAGGGGGTTATTTCACAGCAACTGGTTCCCAAAAAAAATGGAGGCGGGCGGGCCATGGCCGTAGAGGTCATGATTCCAAATGCCGCGATTCGGAATCTGATTCGCGAGGATAAAGTGCATCAGATTTACTCCATGATGCAAACGGGACAGGAAGGCTCCGGAATGACAACGATGAACCAGTCATTGTGTAATCTTTATACAAAGGGTATTATTGCGCATGACGTTGCATTGGCGCGATCCACGAGGCCGGAAGAGCTTGCTGTAATGATGGGTCGGACAGGTAGAATGGGAGGGGGAGCCCCGCCGCAGGGGTTGGGATTGGGTGGCCCCCCAAAAATGGGTCGGCCATAATTAAAAGATTCCTCCCCTCGCAGGCGGCGTTTGGCTCCTGTGGGGGCGGAGTCCTATCTTTATTGGGAAGGTTAGGAGCCCCGTGAGAATAACTTGTGCAAAAGTGAGGGGGTCGAGTCGCCTGATTGGCTAGGCGTAAGGAGCGCGCTTACCCTTTGGTAAGTAAGCGACGAACAACAACGCCAATCGGGATGAATCGGCCACCGAACTGCGCAAGTTATTTTCATGTGGCTCCTTAATGGGGGGAGAGCGCTTATATGGATACATTCGCATGGACAGGTAGGACAAGACAGGGGACGGTTCAGGAGGGAGAACGGGTGGCCACTTCGCGTGAAGAGGTTATAACGTTCTTACGAAAAGAAAATATCTTTGCCACCTCTGTTGAAAAACGAAGCGCAAGTCTTAATCTCTCGGCGCTCTTTTCATCTCTTTCGCAATTTAAGATGCCAGAGATGGCCTTGTTTGGATCGGGCGTTCCCGAAAAGGAGATTGTTATCTTCACGCGGCAATTTGCCACCATGATTGACGCAGGCTTGCCTTTGGTTCAGTGTCTTGAGATTCTTTCCACACAGTCGAAGAATCCGGTATTATCCAAAATACTCAAGGAGGTTCGCTCTGATGTAGAGGGCGGCGCAACCTATACCGATGCGCTTCGCAAGCACCCAAAAGTTTTTGACGAACTCTATGTAAGCATGGTCTCGGCAGGAGAAATTGGGGGTATTTTAGATACCATTTTAAGCAGGCTTTCTACCCATATAGAAAAAATAATGCGGATTAAGAAGAAGATTAAGGGTGCAATGGTTTATCCGGGAGTCACGGTTACGGTGGCCATGGCTGTTTTAACAATCTTATTGAAGTTTGTTATTCCCACTTTTGCAAAGATGTTTACCGATTTTGGCGGCCAACTTCCCTGGCTGACACAGCAGGTCATTGGTCTAAGCTCGATTGTGGAAAACAACTTTATGATGATGATCGGTGTGATCGCTGGGGCTTTATTCGGAATTAAAAAATATTATCAAACGGAAAAGGGGCATTTTCAAATGGACAAGATGTTTCTTAAAATGCCCGTGCTCGGAGATCTGATTCAAAAAGCGGCGGTTGCGAAGTTTACGCGCACGTTAGGAACCTTAATTGGAAGCGGCGTCCCCATTCTGGAAGGACTGGGCATTGTGGCAAAAACCGCAGGGAATAAGGTGATTGAGCAGGCACTCAACAGGTCTCGTCAAAGCATTAGCGAAGGAAAACCCATATCAGAGCCTTTGGAACAAGAAAAGGTGTTTCCCCCCATGGTGGTTCAAATGATTGCAGTGGGAGAGACGACTGGCGCATTAGACACCATGTTAAGTAAAATTGCCGATTTCTATGATGAAGAAGTGGATGCCAGCGTGAATACGCTTACGTCGCTCTTGGAGCCGGCCTTGATGGTCTTCTTAGGAATGACCATTGGAACCGTTGTTATTGCAATGTACCTGCCAATCTTTAAAATGGCCTCTGTGGTTGGATAACATTTTTGAAGCTAAAAAGAGAGGCCATTCTGAATCGTCTGGTTTGGCTTTCTACTGGCCGTCCGCTCTTAGCAACACCGCTTCTCACGCTCATTCTTTTTAGTTTTCATTCGGTTGAAAACACGCCAGATGCCCATCTTTTTTATTTTCTCATTGCCCTTCGTGCGTGCCTAACGCTCTTCTACCTCCTTGTCTTTCGAGGGAATAAAAACCTTGAAGTGTTTACAGCACTACAACTGATAATAGATCTTTTTTTGGAAAGCGTCTTGATTGGCGTAACAGGACATGTGGAGAGTCCTTTCTCGATTCTTTACATTAGCACGATTGTTTCGTCGGCTTTCTTCTTCTATGAAAAAGGTGGGGTTCTATCGGCGACGATGGCCCTATTACTATTGGGAATAACTGTTTTTCTAAAAGAGAACCCGCTCCCTATTTTTGCGACCCCTATTTTATTTAAAACCCCTTACCGATTGTTTCTTCACGCGATTGCCTTTTATGCTGTTGGCATTGTGAGCGGCTTGTTTTTTAGTAAATCACGCAAAAAATTTGAAATGATGGAAGAAGAAGTGTCCCAGAAGAGAAGGATGGCTATTGTGGGAGAAATGGCCGCGGGAATGGCGCACGAAATACGCAATCCTCTCGCCGCCCTTTCTGGCGCTATTCAGCTCCTTAAAAATGAACCTTCCTTGCAGGATACAAACCGAAGACTCATGGAGATCGCGTTGCAAGAAACAGATCGGTTAAACGCAATTATTACCGAATTTCTCCTCTATGCGAAACCCAATCCTCCTCAAAAAATGTGGGTATCACTCGATCACCTGCTTGGCGAGAGTGTGGAGTTGATTAAAAAATCAGAATCAGTAGTCCGACCACTGCAAGCAGGATTGACAAAGGTTCTTCTAAAAATGGATGATCCTTCATTGGAGATTTTTGTGGACACGAATCAAATGAAACAAGTCTTTTGGAATCTTTCCATCAATGCCTTTTCTGCGATGCCCCACGGAGGCGTACTGACCATAACCACCCAGCATGGAAAGGATAAAAACAATAAATCGTCCGTTTTATTTACCTTTCAAGATACGGGAACAGGCATTACCAAACAAGATCTTCCTAGAATTTTTGATCCTTTTTTTACAACAAAGAGTTCAGGGTCAGGACTGGGCTTGCCGATTGTTCAGCGCATTATCGAACAGCACGATGGCACCATTGGCGTGGAAAGCACCGAAACCTGTACGACGTTCAAGATTGAGATTCCCGTATGGAAAAAATCCTAGTCGTAGACAATGAAAAAAGTATGCGGGAGATTCTGTCCATTGCGCTTCGCAAGGAAGGGTATTTTATTGAAACCGCAGATGACGGGGATACTGCGTTAAAAATCCTTTTGAAGGAAAATTTTGACTTGATATTAACAGACGTCAAAATGCCGCGCATGAATGGCCTGACATTGCTTCATGAAGCAATGGCGCTCTCTCCAGAAACGATTGTGATTATGATGACGGCCTACGCTTCCACAGAAACCGCTGTAGAAGCAATGAAAGAAGGCGCCTACGACTATCTGACAAAACCCTTTCAGCTAGAGGAAGTCAGGCTCATTATACAAAATGCCCTAGAGCGCAGAAGACTGCGTCGGGAGAATCTTCATCTTAAACAGGCGTTAAAGGGACGATCCGCGTTCACCCAGATTTTAGGAAAGAGTCAGGCAATACAAAGGGTGCTGGAAAAGGCGCAAAAGGTTTCTGACCAACGCGCCAATATTTTAATTCTAGGCGAATCAGGAACAGGAAAAGATTTGATTGCGCGCGCCATTCATTTTAATAGTTCTCGAAAAGATTGTCCGTTTGTCGCAATCAACTGCGGGGCATTGCCAGAGCCTCTATTAGAAAGCGAGCTTTTTGGCCACATGAAAGGATCGTTTACGGGCGCTATTTCTAATAAGGAGGGACTTTTTGAGGTGGCCCATGAGGGATCTATTTTCTTAGATGAAATTGGGGATGCGCCGCTGTCAATTCAAGTGAAACTTCTGCGCGTTTTACAGGAAAAAGAGTTTCGCCGCGTAGGGGGAACAAAGGATATTCGTGTGGATGTGCGTATTATTGCGGCCACAAATCAAGACCTTGAGAAATGCGTTTCTGAAGGGAAATTTCGAGAGGATCTTTATTATCGGCTTAATGTCATCCCGATTTTAATTCCCCCGTTACGAGAACGGCCTGAAGATATTCCGATTCTGGCCGATGCATTCATTAAACGTTTTAACCTTGAATTGGGAAAAGAGATTACGGGAATAGAGAAAGAAGCGATGCGTGCATTGATGCGGCGAGAATGGAAAGGGAATGTGCGGGAGTTGGAAAACTGTTTGGAACGCGCGGTGTCCCTTTCCACTGAAAATATCTTAACGGCAATGGATTTAGATATAACCCAAGAGGAAGTGCTCATGGGATCACGCGATCTTTCTTCTTTCGCGTCCATCCCAGAAGAGGGACTCGATCTTGAAGCCTCTCTTGAGACGCTAGAGAAGGGGCTTTTACTGAAAGCATTGGAAGAGACGAATGGGGTTCAGACCGAGGCGGCAAAGAGGCTTCAGATCAGTGTTCGTTCTTTTCGGTGGAGACTTCAAAAATATGGCATTGATTCTTCACGCACCGGCAAAGATTAATCTTTATTT
>CAYJXH010000071.1:0-7628 GCA_964373975.1 uncultured Nitrospirota bacterium
CATTCCCCCGATATCAACCCTTTTTCCAAATTCATTGTTTGGATCCATGATCAACGACCGAAAATCCGTAAAGTCCGACGAGCCTTCCCCGCAACTTGGGCCCGGACTGAAAGTCATGTTTCTGCAATCTATAAAGTTTGTTCCATTGTGGCGCAGAACCATGTTTCGATCCACATAGGTCTCCACTGGGAGATTTAAGAGATCATTGACGCTTGCTAATACCAGCGATCTTTTCGTTAGGATGCCCGGAAATTCCGCTGATACGGTATAGGTTTCCGGGGTTGTACCCGTTCCCGAGCCATTTCTCTCACGGGTTACTACCGTTCCGGGAGGAATGACCTTTCCATCTGCCCAGAGATGATGTCGCCCCTGCCATGCGCCATAAAAGCCGTGTCCACCGGAGGCAAGCTTGACTGGGAATCCGAACGATTTTGTTCTCAACACATCGTCACCGGTAACCCCATCAAAAAGGCCATAGCGATCCGTCAACTCTATGATATTAGCTCTATCTTTGAAAACGGTGGGCTTGCTTCCTTTTTTAATGCCAAGATGGGTACTGTTATAGGCGTAGGTGACGGTGGTTGTCGCGGGGACGCAATCTTCTGACATGCAACTTTCAAAGTCCGGAAAGGCAACCTTGCCAAACCCATCGGTGTCGGTTCTGCTTAAAATGACCTTCACAGCATTCTCAAACGCTTCATGTATCTTAATAACCGTCTCTCCCAATGGCCCCACGCCAATATCTGCGCTGAACGAGCCTCCTTGAGAGCCCTCTACTTTTGCATGAAGGGTCCAAACACCATAATTTTTATAGGAGCCGTCGCTCTTTTTTGTGGCCGCAGAAAAGATTTTAAACTCTCCCTTAATCGGCATCGGACTTCCATTATCTGTCTCTTCAACCCACGCCTGTACTCGGTTGACTTGTTGCTCTCCTTCCAAAATCATTTTCGAGTCTACAACCCATGGGCGGATACTCTTTACAGGAATTCCTCCCTCTTCTCCCTCCGAAGCGACCAATGCCAAGTAGGGGCCTGCATTGATATTTTCTTCATCGGCATAATGCGTCTGGGACAACATGCCTAAAATCTCCCCAATAATTTGGGTTTGTTCCAGCGCATGCTCGGAGACGTATCTTACGGTTGTTGATTTGCTATAGTCTGTTGTCGCATCGGTCGCGGCAGAGAGCGCCTTCATTTTCGATAATAAACCCGGTTTAGGGGAAGTTCCACTTGCCGTTGTAGGCACGGCTGAAATTTCTGACGGAAGATCAAACCCTACTTTTGATAATACCGTTGTGGGCGTCGTTGTGGAAGCGGTCTTTTCCCCGCACGCAGTAAGCACAAGTAAAACACTGTATAATAAAATTTGAATGGATAATCTTTTCATGGCACACCCCTCATATTGATTTAAAAAAGCGAGTCATCAACAGACACGCACCTTATCCGAAGTGTACCACCAAGCGGATAGGTCTGCAGGGGGATGCCCATGTTGATTTATTGGGGGTGTTCTGATACTAAGGCAATCAATCGTCTTACCTTTTCTTCCATTTCTTGTAGGAGCGATATTTGATTCGCTTCAAACCGTAAGACCAATGCGGGCTGGGTGTTGGAGGCCCGCACAAGACCAAAGCCGCCTTCGAATAGGAATCGCACACCATCAATATCAATCGTCTTGAATTCTTGTTTCAATAACGCTCGGCATTGCTCGACCACTTCAAACTTCTTATCGTCTGGGCAATCGGCACGCAGTTCAGGGGTAGAAAATGTCTGCGGGAAATTTGCAAAATAAGAGGAGAGCGGCTCCCCGCCCTCACAGAGAATCTCGACGAGCCGACATGCGGCGTAAGTGGCATCGTCATATCCGAAATAGCGATCGGCGAAAAAAATATGCCCACTCATTTCCCCCGCCAATAGCGCGCCCGTCTCCTTCATCTTCGCTTTGATTAAAGAATGACCCGCTTTCCACATGATCGCGGTTCCGCCTAGCCTCGCCACTTCATCATACAATACCTGCGATGCTTTCACTTCCGAGACAATCACAGCGCCGGGCGTCTTTTCTAAAATCTTTGCCGCAAAAAAAAGCGTGAGACGATCCCCCCAGATAATCTCTCCCTGCTCATCCACCGCGCCAATACGGTCTCCATCGCCATCAAACGCAATCCCCAAATCGGCGTGATGTTTTTTAACCTCCAAAATAAGATCGGCCAGATTTTCTGCCACCGTGGGATCGGGATGATGGTTGGGGAATCGTCCATCGGGTTCACAATATATCGGAATAAGGTCTGCGCCCAATCGCTTAAAAATCTCCGGGGCAATCAACCCTGCCGCGCCATTGCCGCAATCCATCACGACGCGAATAGGCCTATCCCACTTCTTCGACGTGAAGCGTTTGAAATGAGTAATAGAATAATTTAGATAGGACAATAAAAAACCTTCCAGAACAATTAAAGACCCTGCCCCTTGATCAAAATCCTGACGATCCATGGCTGTTTTGATGGCCTGAATTTCTTCTCCGAAAATAGTTCTTTTCCCAACGCAAAGTTTAAAACCGTTGTACTCTGCAGGATTATGGCTGGCTGTAATCATCACACCACCGTCAATAGAAAGTTGATACAGAGAAAAATAAAGCACGGGCGTTGGACAAGAACCGATATCCACAACGTCTATTCCGGTTGAGAGAATGCCGTCTAATAAGGACTTGCGGAGTAACGGGGTACTCAAACGCACATCGTGTCCCATTGAAACGATTTTGCCGCCGCCTCGGCGTATGAGTGTCCCAAAGGCGCGCCCAATCCCTTCCGCCACTTTGCAGGTTAGGGCCTCTCCATAAACACCGCGTATATCATATTCTCTAAAAATAGACATAAAGTCACCAACCCCATCCCCACCTAACCTCCCCTTGAAGGGGAGGAAACATGGAAGTTATCCCCACCTAACCTTCCCAACAAGGATAGGACTTCGCCCCTTGAAGGGAGGAAAAGCGGAAGCTGTCCCTTCCCCGAACGCCCCCTTTGCCCCAGCGGCCCAACGAGGCCGCTATTACCGTTGCGGGTCGGTACCCGCCGCGCGTCCGAAATCGTCTGCATAGCGTGCGATGTCATCTTCTCCTAGATATTCCCCGCATTGCGTTTCAATAATCTGAAGCGGCTCGTCCGTTGTATTTTCCAGACGATGTTTTACGCCCATCGGAACAAACGTACTTTGATTCGCCCCAATGGTATAAACAGACTCCCCGCAGGTCACACGCGCGGTTCCGCAAACAACAACCCAATGCTCACTTCGCTTCGTATGCGATTGAAGAGACAACCGCGATTTTGGATGAACCATAATTCTTTTTATTTTATAACCCACCCCTTCTTCTAAAACGGTGTACGATCCCCACGGACGAAGCACCGTTCTATGAACGCGATGCTCCTCGCTTTTTTTTGTCTTTAGAATCTCAACTATTTGTTTAACATCTTGGGCATGGTCTTTGGCGCAAATCAGCGTTGCATCGTCCGTATCGGCCACAACAATATCGGAAAGACCCACCACGGCAATCAGTCTGTTATTGGCATAAACAACACTGTTGCGGCAGGCAACATTAACGACATTTCCAATAAGGATATTGCCGGTTTCGTCCTGGGGGAGGATTGCGTCTAACGCATTCCATGAACCGACATCTTCCCAACCCATTTCCGCTTTAATCACCACCAATTTGTCCGACTTCTCTAAAACCCCATAATCAATGGAGACCGAAGCAAGACGCGCATAAACGGCTTCTATCGTTTCCGTTCCCAAAGCAGAAATCGTCTTTAATCCTTCTGCCAATTCCGGCATATAGCGGGCGATTTCTTCGAGTATTGTTGAGACCTTCCAAACAAACATCCCTGTGTTCCAGTAGAAGTCTCCGCTTTCTAAATAAAACGCGGCTTTTTCTTGATCTGGTTTTTCTACAAATCGTTCCACGCGTGAAGCCCCTTGAAAATCAGAAAGCGTCCCGCCTGTTTTTATATAACCATAAGCGGTTTCAGGCCGCGTTGGTTTTGCCCCAATCGTCACAAGATACCCTCTCTGCGCAATCTCTTTTCCCAGCCGCAACTGTTCTAATAATACGGGGGTGTTCCGAATAAAATGATCTGCCGACAAGACCACCATGATGCCATTGGGATCTTTTTTAGAAAGGGTTATCGCCGCAAGGCCAATCGCCGCCGCCGTGTTTCTGCCTGCAGGCTCGGTAATAAAATTCGGCGCGGGATGCAACTGAAGTTTGATCTGTTCTGCCTGTTGCGCATTCGTTACAATATAAATATGATCATCGGGAATGAGGGGCGCAATCCGAGAGAGCGTGGTCTGAATCAGGGTCTGATCACCAAAAATCTTGAGTAATTGTTTGGGATATTCCTCACGGCTTAACGGCCAAAATCGCGTGCCGCTCCCCCCCGCTAAAACAACTGCAGATAGGGTTATGTCTTCATTCATAATAGCATCTCCATCGGCTTATCATTGTAAAGGGGCAAAGGGTACCATTAGATGAAGCCACGTTGCAAATTCAGAAAAATAAACAGCCCCTTCGTTAAGGAGCCCCGTGGTACGGCACAATTATTTTTTTTGCCTTTTTTCCGTTCTATGCTGTATCATGCTTGAGCCAAAGATTGCGATGGATTGAAGCATTTTAAGATTGGTGTTGTGGAGTGCTTTCTAATGTGGGACGCTAAAAAGCTCAACCAATTCACAAAGGAGACCTTCAGAGGGCGATCCCTTGTCGTTGTTTCAAACCGAGAACCCTATATCCATTCTCGATCCGATGGCATAGTAAGATGGAGCCGCGCCGGAGGAGGATTGACCGCTGTTTTAGACTCGGCCATGCAGGCCATGGGCGGCGTCTGGGTTGCTTGGGGTTCTGGAAATGCCGATTGGGAAGTAACAGACCTAGCCGCAACCGTAGCCGTTCCGCCCAATAACCCTTCCTACCTTCTGAAACGCGTTTCACTAACCCCTGAAGAAGTAGAACATTACTATTATCGCTTTTCAAACCGTTTCTTCTGGCCGCTTTTTCATAAATTCAGAGAGCGCGTTTCATTTTTAAAGGAAGACTGGCTCTGCTACAAAGAAGTGAACAGCCATTTTGCGAATGCCGTTATCGCAGAAGTAGTCGATAAGCCCTCTCCAGTCATCTGGATTCAAGATTATCATCTCGCCTATGTTCCCCACATCATTAGAAAGCACAAGCCCGACGCAAGCATTTCCTTGTTCTGGCACATCCCGTGGCCCGCTTACGATTTTTTTAAAATAGCCCCTTGCCGACAAGAACTATTGGCATCGCTCTTGTGTTGTGATCTTGTTGGCTTTCAAACCGATTGGGATCGGGATCATTTTTTGGAAGCCGTTGAAAAGGAGTTGTTGGTTCCCATTGATTTCTCTCATCATACCGTGACATACCAAGGACATACAACGCTCGTCAAAGCCTGTAGCGCAAGCATTGATACGTCGGCATGGATGAAGATCGCCTCCGTACCCGGAATAGAGGAAAAGGTTTCTAATGTTCGACGAGACTTCAATCTTTCCCCCACTGATTTTTTTGGGATTGGTGTTGATCGTTTAGAGTACACCAAAGGAATTATAGAACGCTTTTTGGCCATTGATATTTTCCTAACACGGTATCCGCAATTTCGCGGGAGATTTACGTTTCTGCAAATTGCCTCCCCTAGCCGAACCGCCATGGCGGAATATCAAGAATATGGTAAAAAAGTCGAAGATGCGGCTTCCGCAATTAACAATAAGCATGGCACCGATGGCTGGAAACCCATTGCGTATTGTCCGTTTCATGTTGAATCTGAAATACTGGCCGTTTATTATCGCGCCGCAGATATTGCCATTATCAGCCCATTTGCCGACGGAATGAATTTAGTGGCAAAGGAATTTGTAGCCGCTCAAATAGATGAACGCGGCGTGCTCTTGTTAAGTCAATTTGCGGGGGCCGCGCGTGAGATGCCGGGGGCTTCATTAGTGAATCCTTACGATCTTGAGGAATTTGCCAGAGAAATTAAACGCGCCCTTGAAATGGCGCCGTCAGCCAAGAAAGCCGTGATGCGGGATATGCGTGCCTATCTTGAGATCAACAACGTGTACAAATGGGTTAAAGACCTGCTGACCCCTCTTTCAAACCAATCGCATCCGTCACAATAGCAGAAAGATTATTCGCCATCGCGGAGATCTCCTTGAAGTCTTCTCCTTCTACCATAATGCGCAAAACAGGCTCTGTGCCTGAATACCGCACAAGAAGACGCCCGTTTCCCTGCAAGACAGATTCGTAGCCGTCTATCGTCTTTTGCAATTTTGGAATTTTAGACAACGGCGGTTTACTTCCCACGCTGACATTGATTGTTGTCTGCGGGAACAACACCGTTGTTGCGGTCAATTGCGTAACGGTTTTGCCCGTTTGTTTCATAAGAGATAAGAACTGTAAGGCGCTAATCAGTCCGTCTCCCGTTGTATTATGATCTAGAAAGATCACATGGCCAGAAGACTCTCCGCCTAGATTATACCCCCTCAACAGCATTTCTTCTAAAACATAGCGGTCTCCGACCTGGGTGCGAACCACCCGAATCCCGTTCCCTTGAAGCGTTTTTTCCATGCCTTTATTGCTATGTTCTGTGGTCACAACCGTATTGCCGACCAGATTTTTGTTATCGTAGAGAAACTGTGCAAAGGCAACCAGAATCGCCTCTCCCGGAACAACATCCCCTTTTTCATCAACGAAAATGGCGCGATCCGCATCCCCGTCGTGTGCAATGCCGATGTCGGCGCGATGAAAAAGAACGGCTGTCTGTAAATCGGATGGATACAGTGCCCCGCAATTGTGATTGATATTAATTCCGTCTGGGGCGTTATTCAGAACAATGACTTCGGCGCCTAGTTCTGTGAGTGCCATGGGGGCCACTTTATAGGCGGCACCGTGGCCACAATCTACTACGACTTTTAAGCCCTGAAAATCCAGTCCCTTGGGAAGCGAGTTTTTTATAAATTCAATATACCGGCCTTCCGCATCAAAGACGCGATGGGCCTTTCCAATATCATGCGCGGTAGGGCGAATATGGTCAATATCTCCAGAGAGAATCAGCCGCTCTATTTCCATTTCCATTGCGTCCGGGAGTTTGAGGCCGTCTTTTGAAAAGAACTTAATGCCGTTATCTTCAAACGGATTGTGAGAGGCAGAGATCATCACCCCGGCATCGGCGCGCAAAGAACGCGTTAGAAAGGCAACTGCAGGCGTGGGAAGTGGCCCCACCAAAAGAACATCTACGCCAAAAGAACAGATGCCGGAGGTTAAAGCAGATTCAATCATGTAACCAGAAAGCCGTGTATCTTTCCCAATAATAATGCGGTGCACGCCTGCCTTGTGCTTGAAGATATGGGCGGCGGCACGGCCTACCGTCATCGCCATCTCGCCCGTCATGGGATAGACGTTGGCTGTCCCGCGAATGCCATCTGTTCCAAAAAGTTTCCTTATCATAACAGGGAAAACCTACCTAAATTCAACGCAATTGTCAAATGGGGTTAGCGCTTCTCTAAAGAGACATCAAAAGAAATAGGGGTTCAGGTACATTTTCCCGATGAGGCAACATGGGCGGTCGGGGCGTCTATTAA
>CAYJXH010000072.1:0-3086 GCA_964373975.1 uncultured Nitrospirota bacterium
GTCCAATCTGGGGTCAAGAGAAGTGGATACGCAGAGACGAAAATTTATATTCAGGTGACACGCGGGGCGGCGCCTCGATTGCACTCTTTTCCAAAATTGGTTCGGCCAACGCTGGTCATGACCTTTCGAGAATTAGAGATACTTTCTCCAAAAATTTTTAACAAAGGGGTTTCAATTATTTCCGTACAAGATATTCGATGGGGCTGGTGTAACGTAAAGTCACTCAACTTGCTTCCGAATCTGCTGGCGAGAGAACATGCCATAAGAGCAGGGGCGTATGAGGCGATTTTTGTCCGAGACAACTTTGTGTGGGAAGGGGCGGGGAGTAATCTCTTTGCGGTTTTTGGAAAAAAAGGGCAACGTGCCCTGCGAGTTGTCACGCCGCCGATCGGCCCTCATCTGCTTTCGGGTATTACCAGAGAAGTGGTGTTGGAATTGGGAAAGAAAATAGGACTGAAAATGAGCGAGGCGAAGCTTTCACTCACGGCGCTTTATCAGGCCGATGAGGTTTTCTTAACCGGCACAACCGTTGAGGTTCTGCCTGTAACCCACCTTAATAAAAAGTCAATTGGGACAGGGAAGCCCGGAACCATGACCTCTCTTTTGCAGAAGGCGTTTCAGAACGAGGTTTCTCGAATGTTGCCACGATAATCGCAAAGTGGTAGTATCAAGAAATGTGTAACAGATATCATAAGGAGGCCGTTTGATAGACAACCCAGACATTGCTGAAGGCAGGTTTGTTTCTTCTGTCATGCGCTTAAGGCGATTTCGCTTCCCTTTGATCGTCGCCTTTTATCTTCTCACGATACCCGTAGCCTATCTGGGCGCTTTTTACATTCGTTTTGATTTTAAAATACCCGAAAGATATTGGTTGGTGATCCTCCATACGTTTGTGGTCTTATTCTTTTCAAGACTGCTCGTCTATTCCATCTTCCGTGTTTACTTTTCTTCATGGCAGTTTACCTCCCTTCAGGATTTGGTGGATATCGTAAAAGCCGTGGTGTTGGGCTCCGTCCTTTTTCTGGCGCTGGCGGCCTTTCTCGGACAGATGGATGATTTCCCAAGGTCCATTCTTCCCATAGATGCGATTATTAGCATTTTCCTCATAGCGGGAGTAAGGCTTTTTTTTAGATACGGCTACGAGGGTTTTGGACAAGCGGCGCGTCATAAAAAAAATAAGCGTGTGCTGATTGTGGGCGCGGGATTTGGGGGGAATCTCGCGGTACATGAAATAATGACCAACCGAACATTAGGAATTATTCCCGTAGGTTTTGTTGATGACAATATCTATCTGAAGGGAACCAAGAGAGAAGGCGTTCCTGTTCTTGGGAATACAAACGATATCCCCGCATTTGTTGCGCGCTATGCCATTGATGAGGTGGTTGTGGCCATTCCCTCCGGGGCGCATAAGGATATCGTCCGCATTACTGAAATTTGTAAAAATGCGGGCGTGCTCGTAAAAATTCTGCCAAGCGCCGGAAAATTTATTCAGGACGAGACGTATACCGGGCATCTAAAGAATGTATTAACCGACGACCTGTTAGGGCGAAGGGTAATAAAGTTCTCGCAGGAGTCTGATCTTATTCGGATGAAGCATGAAATAGAGGACAAGATTGTTTTTATTAGCGGCGCAGGGGGATCCATCGGTTCAGAACTTTGTCGGCAAGTGGCCTTGTATAATCCCCGACTTTTAATCATGTATGAACGGTATGAAACATCGCTTTCAGACCTTGAAATAGAGATACGAAAGGTTTTTCCAACACAAGAGATATTGCCTGTTTTGGGCGATATTCTGGACACCAAAAAAGTAGATCAGATTCTGCAAACCTATCCCGTAAACCTCATCTATCACGCGGCGGCTTATAAACATGTTCCCGTCATGGAAAGAGAGCCGCTAGAGGGTGTGCGCAACAATATCTTTGGAACCTATCGGCTGGGAGAACTTGCGATAAAAAATGGTGTCAAAAAGTTTGTGATCATTTCAACCGATAAGGCCGTGAAGCCATCGAGTATCATGGGGGCCACAAAACGTGTCGCCGAACTGATTGCACAGCACTTAAATTCTCCCGCGTGCCAGTTTATTGCGGTTCGGTTTGGTAATGTTATCGGAAGCAATGGCAGTGTGATTCCTCTTTTTAAAAAACAGATTATCGAAGGGGGGCCTATCACAGTAACGCATAAAGAGATGACGCGTTATTTTATGGCAATCTCCGAGGCGGTGCAGTTGGTGCTCATGGCAGGGACGATCGGAAAGGGGGGAGAGATCTTTTTGCTTGATATGGGAAAACCGATAAAAATTCTGGAAGTTGCAGAGGCGCTTATTAGACGCTCTGGCCTTATACCCAACAAAGACATTGATATTGTCTTTACGGGTATTCGTCCCGGAGAAAAACTTCATGAAGAGCTTTTCTGGTCAGGAGAGGGTATTGTTCCAACAGAAAATAAATTGATCACCATGCTCAAGCCAGATAAACTTGTGGAGTCTGAATGGCTGGATCGCGTCAATATGTTAGAACTGGATGTTGCAGACGCTAACATTGAAAATATAATACGCGGCCTACATCTGTTAGTGAATGATTTTACAACCCATGTGGAATCAGATGTCCTTGGCGCAAAAACCATATAAAGACGTTCTGAAAACGCTTTTTGGGGCTTGGGTTTATTACGCAGGCGTTTTCTTCCTTATCCGTGCGTGGAATAATTTTTGTGGACGGCGTCTCACCATCGTAACCTACCATCGGGTTACTCCAAAGCCTTTGGATGAAATAGACCAATCGTTACCCACCTTGTTTATCACAGAAGAAACGTTTCGAAAACATCTTACATTTTATAACAAGCATTATAAAATCGTTCGGTTTTCTGATCTTGTAGGTTATGCGAAAAACAAAGCGGCGGATATTCCCTACAACCTATTGATGATTACTTTTGACGATGGGTATGAAGACAATATCCTTTATGGGGCGCCTATTCTTAGCGAATATAAGGCCCCTTGGACACTCTTTGTTGCGACGGATAAAGTGGGGAAGAAAGAGGTGATGTGGTGGGATAGAATGTTTGCATTATTGACGCACCTTGCGCGAAAACAA
>CAYJXH010000072.1:3186-7584 GCA_964373975.1 uncultured Nitrospirota bacterium
TTGAAGAAACGCTGACGCAATTTTGCGACAATCCCTCTGCGCTTTTTGCGCGTTTTAACAGACGCAAGATGGAGGAACTCCATGCCCTCATACGGGATTTGCAGTCTTATTGTGCACTCTCGGAAGAGGCATTGCAGGCAGAAAACTCTTTTTTAAACTGGGATCAAGCGAGAAAGCTTTATCCCCATGCCGATGTGGCGTCGCACGCTTGTTCGCATACCGCGCTAACGGGCATGGCGCTGACAGAAGTTGCAAAGGAAATGTCTTTATCAAAAGAAATGATTCAAAATGATTGTCATCGGGAACCAATTGCCTTTTCGTATCCTGCGGGAATATACACAAAAGAGATTGCCGCGCTCGTTCCAAAAGCAGGGTATACTTTTGCAGTTACCCAAGATCGGGGTGTGAATTGTTTAACAAAACCTTATACCCTCAAGCGGATCAATTTATGGGAAGGATCGGCCAACCTGTCTTCCGGCGAATTTTCATCAGGCTTTTTTTCCTTTAGAATGCTGGGGATTTTGTAATGATGATCAGAATCGTCGCGGCCGTCATTCCTCTTTTTCTAGGCATTACAGGGTGTAATTTGCAGGCGAAGCCAGAGCCGAAAGTTTATACGATTAGTCCGTCCATTCCAGATAAAACCCCCGTAGTATCGGGAACCGGTAAAACTTTTTACGTTGCCACCCAAGGATCAGATTCCAATCCCGGAACGCAAAAAAAACCGTGGCGCACAATAGAATACGCGGGACAAACAGCAAAACCGGCCGATACGATATTGATTCGGGGGGGGGAGTATCAGGAAGAGCAAATATGGCTAAGGTCTGATTACGGGCATTGCGGGAATAAAAATGGTCTATTGACGATTCGGAACTACCCTTCAGAATTGGTCATGCTCACCAATGGGAACCGGCCGTTTATTGTAGAATGTGACTATTTGCGTATACAAGGACTGCATTTTCGGAATGGAAAATCACTGGGGTCGCGGGGGGTCAATCGGAATAATTTGCAATTTGTGAACAATACATTTAAAGGGAGCGGGTATGGTTACGATGCCATCAGCACCGAAGGGAGCAACATTTTAATCGAAGGGAATGAGTGTGATATTAACGGCAATACACAGGGTACGCAAGGTCATTGCTACTATATCCATCACGGTTCCAACATCATTCTTCGTAATAATATCGCAAAAGGGGCTACAGGGTATGGCATTCATATTTTTGATCAGCGCAGAAGTGAAGATCCCGCAGGCTTTGAGCGTCTCATTCAGAATGTCCTTGTTGAAGGAAATACGTTGCGTGACTCTGAACAGCGTGCAGGCGTTATCGTTGCGGCTTATGACCATGCCCGCGTTGAGAATGTTATGATTCGGAATAATTTGATTTACAATAATAACGGCTTGGGCATTGTTATTCGCTCCGCATCTAAAAATGTTCAGGTCTACAACAATACGGTTTTTGATAATAACAGTCATGCCGTAGGCATCTATGCCGAAGAAGGCAACGCCGTGGATGGACTGACGATTAAAAATAATATTCTTATTGTGCGTAGGGGGCGCGGGCTTTCTCATATTGAGACCGACGGGATGGAGAGGATACAAAACCTCAAGGTGGAGAATAATTTTTATGGGCCGGAAGGACCTCCTAAACTAGATCGTGTCTCCGATGAAAAAACCCATATTGGGTCGCCAGACTTTGTTCATCCTGAAACGTATGACTTACACTTAAAAGCGAATTCGCCTGCGACCGGTTTTGGTGCTTATGAATTTGAAAAAAAATAATACACCCGCAGTCTCAATCCTTGTGCCCTGTCGGAATGAAGCGCGCACCATAAGCAATTGTGTTGAGAACCTCTACGCGTTGCTCCCTCCAGAAGCGGGGTATGAGGTCATTGTTATTGACGGCATGAGCGATGATGGAACGCGGGAAATCCTAGAGAAATTACAGCAGAGATACCCTGATCTTATCGTCTTGGATAATCAAGCGCGATTTGTCAGTTCAGGGATGAACTTAGGCATTCAACACGCCATTGGAGAATATATTGTTCGCGCCGATGTGCGGTGTCTGCATCCACCAACGTACTTGCTCGATTTACTCGCGTTAAGCAAAAGAAGCGGCGCGGACAACGTGGGCGGGGTGCTCATTCCGATATCAGAAGACCGCTATATTCCAAAAAGCATCCGATTGGCCTACAAAAGTCCTATTGCCATGGGCGGCGCATTGCGAGATCGGGGTGATTTTGAAGGGGATACCGACACGGTCTATGGCGGCTGTTTTCTAAAAGAGACCTTGCTTAAAATTGGGATGTACGATGAAGAGATGGTGAGGAATCAGGATGACGAGTTATCGTTTCGCCTGCGAAAGGCGGGCGGAAAAATCGTACAGAGCGGAAAAATAAAGGTGCAGTATGCCCCGCGTGGAACCTATCGTCAGCTTTATAAACAATTCTCTCAATATGGTTACTGGAAGGTTGCGGTTATACAGAAACACCCGCAGCAGGCGTCATTGCGGCATTTTCTTCCGTTAGGGCTTGTATTGGGTTTGATGACCTTATCGGTAATCATTCCATTTTATCCAGAAAGTGCCGTGTGGCTTTTGGGCTATGTGGCACTTTATGTGACGGCTCTTTTGTGCGCATCTATCCAGATTGCCGCTCAACATGGTATTGTATTCGCGCCGGGGATCGGGCTTGCCATTCTTCTAATTCATATTGGATTTGGATTTGGATTTTTATCAGGAATGTTCAGCCGTTTGTTTAAAAAAACGCCACTTTATTATCAATCACTCAGTCGATGAGGCATTGTAAAAATGGAAGATAATTTTTTGCCTTTCGCGCTCCCTTTCATTGAGCAGGAGGAAATAGATGCCGTTATAGAAGTCCTCAAATCAGGATGGATTACTACGGGACCTAAGACAAAGCAATTTGAGGCCGATTTTGCCCAACAGATCGGCTGTAAACATGCCATCGCGGTTAATTCGTGTACTGCCGCGTTACACCTTGCGTTAGAGGCCATCCATATCGGGGAACAAGATGCTGTTGTTACAACGCCGATGACCTTTGCCGCGACCGCCGAGGTCATTGCATATTTTAAGGCACAGCCTGTGTTTGTGGATATAGACCCTATCACCATGAATATTGATATTGCGAAATTGGAAGAAGGAATAGCCCTAGTTAAAAAACGGGCTTGTTTGAAAAATGTTAAAGCCATTCTTCCGGTTCATTTTGCGGGGTATCCTGCGCCAATGGATGAAATTCTGCAAGTTGCAAAGAACAAAAACCTTCAAGTCATTGAAGACGCGGCCCATGCGCAGTCCTCTCTTTATAAAGGAAAAATCATTGGCAATATCAGCGATATTACTTGTTTTAGTTTTTATGCCACCAAGAATATGACCACGGGTGAAGGGGGAATGATTACAACGAACAATGATGAATGGGCGGAACGAATGCGCATGATGAGTCTGCATGGCATAAGCCGCGATGCGTGGAAAAGATACCAAGCCGATGGCAATTGGCATTATGACATTATTGCGCCCGGATTCAAATACAATCTAACGGATATTGCCTCCGCGTTGGGAATCGTCCAGCTCAAAAAGTCCAATACGCTGTTAGCAAGAAGAGAAAAGATTGCGCAAATGTATGATCAGGCATTCTCGTCTCTTCCAAGCATTGAAAGGCCGCCCATGGGGTTGGCAGACGGATTCCAACATGCGTGGCATTTGTATGTAATGAAACTGAATCTTGCAACGCTTTCAATTGACCGAGATCGCTTTATAAACGAATTAAAAGCGTTGAGAATTGGGGTGTCGGTTCATTTTATTCCGCTCCATATTCATCCGTATTATAAGGAACGGTATGGATATAAACCGGAAGATTTCCCCGTCGCTTATGAAACGTATCAGAGAATCATTTCCCTTCCGATTTATCCGAAAATGTCCGATGCCGATGTAGAGCGGGTTATTTCTGCCGTGACCCGTCTGGCAAAGCGGTTTAAACGGTAGGGGTTTCCGCAACACCAGAAACGTTGACTCAATCCGTGCCGTTATGGTAACAATTGTAGTGATATGCTAATGTCTAAGGAAATCTCATGAAGCTCTCTGGCGCGCAGATATTAATTGAATGTTTAAGGCGTGAAGGCGTGAAGGTTGTTTTCGGATACCCCGGCGGGGTCAACCTTCCTATCTTCGATGTTCTGTATGACGAGAAAGAGATTGAGTTTATTCTTTGCCGTCACGAGCAAGGGGGAGGCCACATGGCCGAAGGATACGCACGGGCTACTGGAAAGCCCGGGGTTCTTTTAGTCACGTCGGGTCCCGGGGCCACCAATACCGTTACTGCTATTGTAGATGCCTACATGGACTCTACGCCGATGGTTATCCTTACCGGTCAAGTCCCAACCCA
>CAYJXH010000073.1:0-7501 GCA_964373975.1 uncultured Nitrospirota bacterium
CCCCCCGATAACTTCAATCTCGTTATTATTATATAACCAATGCCAGCCGCAACTTCAAGCCCATCCTCCGATACCTTCAACAATTCCCCCGGGGCTCCCCACTTTCCCTCCCGCGCGCCTATTGCCAAAGAGACAATCTTCCATCGTTCTTCACCATGGAACATCGTTGTCGCAGGCCATGCAAAAACACCTCGCCAGCGATTAAAAATTTCCTCTGCGGATTCCTGCCACTGAATATATCCATCTTCTTTTTTCAAAAGGGGCGCAAGGGTTGCCCCGGAACTAGGCTGTGGCGTGGGAAGAAGTTGGCCTTTCTTGACTTGCTTTATTGTCTCTAGCAAAACTTCCGCCCCAATGTGGGAAAGCCTTACGGATAGTTCCGGGGCCGTTTCTTTCTCGCCAATGGAAAGTGCTTGTTGTAAGAGGATGGCCCCTGTATCCATCCCAACGTCCATCTGCATTGAAGCGACACCCGTTGTTTTTTCTCCGCGAATCAATGCCCACTGGATGGGCGCCGCGCCGCGATATTTTGGCAATAGAGAGGCGTGGATGTTGATACAGCCCAATCTCGGAATACGCAAAACCGCCTCTGGAAGAATCTGTCCAAATGCCACAACAATAATAATATCCGGGGACAGATCAGAAAGTGTTTTAATAAAATCGGGTTCTTTTCTAATGCGTTCAGGCTGGAAAATTGGAATTTTTTTTGCAAGTGCCGCATTCTTAATAGGAGAGGGCGTGAGCGTCATCCCACGGCCTGCGGGCCGATCTGGCTGTGTGACCACCGCAATAACATCTTCTGAATTAGAAACGGCCTCAAACGACGGCAATGCAAAAGTAGGCGTTCCCATAAAAACAATCCGCAGGGGACGTTCCCTTCGCAGGGCACGTTGCCCTTTCAAACTTTGTTTTAGAGTCATATATTCTGAAAACGATAGAAATGGTGCATTGGGCCTTTGCCGTGGCCAATGGATAGGCTATGGCGAATGGCCTCTGTAATATAGCATTTTGCAATCATAATGGCATCAGGCAAAACCTTCCCCTTGGCCAACTGGGCTGTGATGGCCGCTGAATAGGTACACCCAGTACCGTGCGTATTGGGTGTATCAATAAATTCACCCTGAAAAGTCGTATAGATATGGCCATCATATAACAGATCGGTCATGGGAGAAATTTCAAGATGTCCACCCTTAATCAGCACATTCTGACAGCCCAATCTATGAATACGCCGCGCCGCTTCTTTAACGTCGTCTTGTGTTGTAATTTTCATCTTGGCTAAAACTTCTGCTTCAGGAATATTGGGCGTGACCAAGGTCGCCAATGGAAAAAGCATCTGTGTCATTCGTGAAATCGCGTTGGGGGCAAGCAATTCCCTGCCGCAACTTGAGATCATCACGGGGTCAACGACAAGATTCTCAACCCTAAACGCACGCAATTTTTCCGAGACGACCTCTACAATCTCGGCAGAGTATAACATTCCAGTCTTTGTCGCGGTGATGGTAAAATCGTCAAACAGGGCATCTAGCTGGGCTTGTATCATCTCACGCGGGACGACATCAATTCTGCTGATCGTCTTGGTATTCTGCGCCGTGAGCGCGATAACAACCGACAACGCATATACGCCATTGGCATGCATTGATTTAATATCGGCCTGCGTACCGGCCCCTCCGCCCGAATCGGATGCGGCGATGGTTAGTGCTTGCGGGGTGCCCCCTGCGGGTAAAGTGACCATATCGGTCTAAAGCATTCCCAGTTGTAGTCGGGCCGCTTCGGACATTCGGCTCCTGTCCCACGGGGGGTCCCAGACAATAGTGACATCCACTTCGGTGACGCCGGGAATAGTCAAAACCCGATCACGCGCATCTACCCTAAGAACATCCCCCATGCCACAGCCGGGCGCAGTCATAGACATCTCTATTTTTACATGGTGGCCGCCGCCCTCTATTTCTGTGGCCTCGCAAAGATAGATGAGGCCCAGATCAACAACATTCACAGGAATCTCTGGATCAAAAACAGTTGCGAGTTTTGTAAATACATGTTGAATATCAAATGGGCTATCGTCTGCATTGGGGTCTGCATTGTCCGCTTCCGATTGTGGGCTATGAAATCCGATTGCATCGCAATCTGCGGCAGAAATTCTAGCAAGATAACCGCAGTCTGTTCGAACCGTAAAACTGCCGCCTAATGCCTGTGTGAGGACAACGCAATCCCCTTGCATAAGCCGCAATTTCTCCCCGCTAGGGATAATCGTTGCGTCACAGTCCCGCGTGAGATGAATTTCCTTTTTTTGGGGATACGACCCTCGCGAATTTTGTCCAACAACAGGTAAATCCATTTTCTATCTGTGTAGGGGCAGGTTTGGAACCTGCCCCTAACTTTTTTGTGTCCACGCCACTTTGGATTATTTCTTCTTATTTCTTCTTTTTGGCGGGAAGCGAGACCTTCCGCGCGGGTGCCGCCATCTTCCCCTCTTTCAAAGGCAAGATACGATTATCTTCTTGCGGAAGCACGCGAAGGAAACCCCACTGCCCGCCTTCGCTATAGGCCATCCGATGATTCTCGTAGAGATAATCGGCAGAAAGCTTGTAAGGGCCGCCAGATTGGAAGTAGGCGTTAAAAACTTCAGCACCGCCAAACTCCAAATTACTCACCAAGTCGGAACCGCGCAGGAAAGGCTCTTGCGGCCATTCATGCCCCTCCAGACCAAAGATACTGTTCTGCTCGCTGAACGCGCCAAACACATGAAGCACCACGGCATCCCCGGCATGCGTCTCTAGGATCGGCGTAACGGGATCACCTGTTTTATCTGTTCCAAGACAGGTGAACATGGTGTTGGGCTGTTCACACCCATCGTTCATTCGAAGCGCGAACGGCTCACTCTTATAATTCACCCCAATGATACCCGCTGTCTTTTGAAGATACGGCATAAAACTCGTGCCGAGGATATTATCTTCGTCTTGGAAAAAGAGCGAGAAATCACGATAGTTGGCACGATTGTCGTTCCCCGGAATCGTGGGATCAATAATCACATCAGCCCGCCAACTATTTTTCATTGAGATATCCGCACCCGTTACAGGATCACGATAGAGCGACCCGCGAGGCCCAATGACAATGGCCCCAAACAGACCATCGCGTTGATTTTTAAGCGGATCTGCAAAGTCTAAAACCAACCCTGCATTCTCCCCAATCTCTGGATGAGCATAGAAGGTATAGGTCTTCTTGCCCCCAGGGCCAATCGTTTGGTCTCCCGGATTATTTCCCACGTTAATCCCCTGTGAATCCTTGGGATCGTAAGCAAGGTTACCCGCATTGAACGAAACCCGTGCTTGTTTCATTTGGTTTTTCAAATGAATCCGGACGCAATCACCAACGTTCACATGCAAGGTTAATGGCATGGGCTGGACATCTTTCGATGAAACTTTGGAGACTTCATCCGCCAATACAAATACCTTTCCAGAGGCATTTTTCATCTGCAATGTCCGACCGAAGTCAACCTCAATCGTCTCTTCGGCAGACCGCGGATTAAACACCAACTCCTTATCCATAGCGACCGCATTATACTCCTTCAAAGGCGCATCAGAGGGACAGACCTCTTTGGCCGAGTCCGGAATCTCTTCGTGGCCACGCAGAGGCTTTAAGTCTGCAACCTCTTTGTCGAGAACACGCACAATTCCCCACATCCCTTCGGCAAGCTTGGATGCCCTGCCATTATAATAAAGGTAGTCACCCGCCATTTTTTGCGGGCCACCAGCGGCGGGAATCGAAACATCATGCCGTTCGGCAATGCCGATGTGAATGGCGTCCCTGGGCTGGGAATCAATGTTAAACCGTTGATACCGAAACCAATGACCCGACACACGCATCGTGTGCGACTCGTTAATCGCCGTCACCAAATTCCGCACCATGATTGGATCCCCAACATAAGCCCTCAATAACGGGGTATCAGGATCGCCATGCACCTTACTGCTAAACAGCATGGAAGGATCAGAATCCACTTTCAAGCGGCGATTCAAAGGGGCCACCCGCATATTCAAAGCGCCCCCGGTGGTATGCGTTCCACCATAGATATACGGATTCGCCGTCACCATGATATTCTTCTGAAGCTCAAGCGGATAGGATGGCGTATGTCCAGCCGCCGCCGCTTGCTCTAACATTTCAGGCGGATTGCCAAACGCCACCGTATTTGCCGTAGAGAAAAGGGTGTCCTGTATATGCAGAACAATCTCCCTAAAGCTCCCAATGGCATCTATGGAGTGCGGCTCATTGGTACGAATATCCAGCACATTACCGCTCCGCCTTAAAAGACCCGTTTTTGGATCATGATAGGTTGACCCCGGCGGCTCGATAATGGTGCTTCCAAATGCCCCATGTTGCCACGAGATAATGCCAAAGGCATGATCGTGCCAATAGGTGGTGCCTAGATCAACATCCGGGTAATATCGGTAACGAACAAACTCCACGCTCGCAATCTCCCCTTCGTTATGAACAAAGTTAAGCGGTGCCGTGAACGTAATTTTTGCCCCGTCAATCGCCGCAATGCGGCGAATCTCAAAAGAATCTACCTGTTCCATCCCGATAGCAAGATCGGTTCCAACATGAAATTTAGCCGCCTTCTTGCTGTCAGTAAGCGTAATAAAATGATCCCCCGCATTGGTCTTATTGGCCAATTTCGCATTCATCGGCGAGGGAAGGCCATGCTCTACTTCAGGCCCATTTGCCAGTTCATCACGGTAAGGCCGAACAGCCTGTTCGTACGAGAAACCGGAAATAACCCCATCGGATGCCTGATTATCAAATTGCCACATGTGTGAATGGATATTGAGTTTGCTTGCAAATCCATTTTCCATATTATCTTTCCATGTACTTGTCAAGATCACATCAATGCAGTCATAAACATTGGCGCGATAGACTAAAGGTGTCCGCAGTGCTGGATCCTTCATGGTTGCATCGAGTTCTTCCATCAGTACAAAAAGCAAGCCGTCTTCATCCACAACGGCTGGATTTTTTGCGTCTGCCCGTGCCAGTGTAATCGGCAACTGGCCTGTGGCTTGAATGCGATAAAATTTCCGTTGCGCCATGTTGTCGCTTTCGCGGGGGCAGAGGGACCAAGGCCCTTGCTCTCCCGGACGCGAAGGCCGCGTTGTTTCAATCCCCGCAACCCCACCGATGCCCTGTGAACCGCCCGGCTCGCCATAAGGATTAAACACATCGTCCTTTTTAATAACACCGCCCTCTTCAAGACGGAACGGCTCTAGCCATGGCGCTGGCCCATGATGCCGCGCAAACGGAGGTCTTTTTCCAAAATGCGGCTGCATGTGCGGCCATGCCAATTTTCCTGTTTTAGGATCAAAGGCAATTTTGCGCGCCTTGCCCGGCCCAAGATCAATCCCCATGTGTGTGGCTGGAACGGTGTATCGAGGCCATGTCTGTTTTGTTTCTTTCTCGGTCATGGCAAGCAAACCCTTGCTCGTTTTCTCAAAACTCCAATCCCAAACGGTGGCATCATGCGACAGAATTTGCCCCTTCTCATCTTCAACGTGGCCCGGCTTTCCCTGCGTCGGAAGCATCGTGGTCACCCAATCTGAAACGGAAATCTGCGCCGGATTTTTTGAAATATCAGTCTTATCCGCCGTCACCTGCCACGACTTTCCAAACCAATCTACCGTTTTCCCAATTAAGGCCGTTGAATCCACTGCCAATTTCATCTTCCCCCGACGATCGGGAAGCTCTTGCAGTGGCTTCATAATATCCTGCTGAAATTCAGGTGACGTCTGAAGGGTGTTGTAAACGCGCCAGAAACTCCACATCCCCGCAACGTAATGATTCGCGACATGACAATGGAATAAGAAATCTGCGGCTAGATGTTGACAAAGACCCGCGCCACATTCCGGCTCCAGATCAAATACCTGTTGCGGCCCGATCATTTGCACATCAACGCGTTCGCTCTTCTCACGCATACGCGGGAATTTCACAGGGCCGTTTTTACCCGCCGCAAAAAGAGACGGCTCGGCCTTTGGATCACGCGCCCAACGAATGGTTCCACCATGAGGATGATGCGAATGAAAAATATCGGATCCGCCATGGACCAAACGAAACTTGCTGGGATCGCCAATATAGGCACGCGGAATGGGCGTTGACGGATCACCAAAGGTATAGGAACTGTAAGACTCCGCCTCGTCGTGGAAGTGAAACCGCTCCTTTTGCGTCGCAAGATTGTTTATGCCAAACGGCTCACTACGGTAGTTAAGTGCGCGGGCACCGGGGCGATAGGCATCGCTGATCGGATCACGCTGGGGCAACATCTCCCCGCTTTTAGAAAGCGGCCGAAACGACTCATCGCCGACCTCGTGGTACATAATGGTGTACTCTCTGAAATCAGGCTGACCATCGGTTGCGCCCACAATCATCGCCTCCCAACCGCTTCTTAAAGGCTTTCCAGTAAAAGGGTCTAGATATTTCGATCCTGGCGGCTCAACAACGAATGTTCCTACCAATCCCAAACCGGTTTGTAGTCTGTGACCATGACTATGAAACGTTAGGCCCCCTTCCTGTGCGCTTGGCGAGATATACCACTCATAGTCCTGCGTCTTCCCCGGCAAAACAGTTGTATCTGGGTTTGCCGCTGTAGCAGGCTTCCCCGTCTTCTGAATCAGAACGCTAGAACCGTGAATATGCAGCCCTACCGGCTCTTCATCGGCAATGTTATTGCGTAGTTTTATCAAAACACAGTCTCCGGGATTGGCCCGAATGACCAGCGGCGTAATCATGTCCCCCTGACTTCCAACCGAGCCTCCGCCACCATCATTCTCTCTTGCTCTGGCATCGGCATTTTGCTTCTCTTCAGCACGCACTGCGGGCAGGTCTTCCGTTAGGACGTACATATAACCCGGATAGTAATCTAACCAGCGATTCAGTGTGATCTCCACGCTAATTGCCGTGATGTCAAACTTCTTTATCGGAACGTTTTTAGGACACCGCCCTGCCCCCAATGAAACCGACTCATCGGCGGCGTTGGCCGCAGGCCCTAATAAGACCGACTGCTTTAACATACCGGCGAACATATCGAGTTGATGTCCTGGGCCGCTCATTGCCGAGAAAATTCCAACAGGCCGCGCCTCTCCTCTCGCAGTGGCCGTGCCAACGGGTTCATTTGAAAACTGCTCCCGAACCTTGTCGTGGAGCTTATGCATTTTATCCTCGCTTCCGGGCCGCCCTTCCGCTGTCGCTTCCGTTAGCTCCTGATCGGCCAACTGCTTCATCCATGCCGGGTTTTCCGTTTTATGGCTATCGTGTTTTGACTCATCGGCGAAAACGCCCGCAATGGGGGCCAAGACGACCATACAGACGACCATAAAAAAGGCGAACAAACTCATCAAAGAACGCTTCATTTTGTTTTCTCCTAATTGAATTTCTTTTCCAACCATGTCTACTTTCTCCTAATTAAATTGCTTTTTAAAATTATCAGTCGGAGGCCGACTGCCGGTCGGAGGCCGACTGCCGG
>CAYJXH010000074.1:0-7464 GCA_964373975.1 uncultured Nitrospirota bacterium
AGGGCCTGAAAAAGAGCCAGAAGATTCTGGATCACATGGGCAGCACGGAGCTGGCGGCGAATCTGTTTCGGGCAACTCAAGCGGAGGAAAAATTGCGCCGGGACAAAGTGCAGGGGAAGAACGCCGCAAATCGGACGCACCACGAAGTAGGCGCGAAGGTGCGGAAAACCATTAGGGAATTGGGTGGTACGATGCCCGAAGAATTGCCCGTGGCCGAAAGTATCAAGAAGATCGAGACCAAACAGCGCAAGCGACTCGGCAAGGCCGGGACGTCTGCAGGGAAAAAATCGAGTAACCGAAAAACCTAGCAATAATATTTTTCTGGAGCGACAATGTTTTCTCTTTATATATTTGATTTGGATGGCACTTTAATTGACTCTCGGAAAGATATTGCCGAATCGGTGAATCGAACCTTTCGGGATTTGGGCTTGCCGGAGTTACCCAATGAAACCATTTATGGCTATGTTGGGAACGGGGTCTATCGTCTTATCACCGATGCAACGGGGAGTGCCGATCCTGCATTGTTGGATCAGGCACTTAAAATCTTTGAGGGGCATTATCTAGCCCATCTTCTGGATGAGACCTGTCTTTATCCGGGGATACTGGAATTGCTTTCTCAAAATCAGCATAAAAGAAAAGCAGTTGTCACAAACAAACGCATTCGATTTACCAAAAGTATTATTGACGGTCTTTGCCCGGAAAATACATTTGAGCTGGTTTTAGGCGCTGAAATGGGACTGAATTTAAAGCCGCATCCAGAGATGATCTTAAAAACACTTACGCAATTGAACGTGCCACCAGAAGAGACCCTTATGATTGGGGACATGATGAACGATATTCACGCGGCGCGCGCGGCCGGAATCAAGGTCTGCGCCGTGAGTTATGGTTTTGGCGACGAGAAAGAGCTTCAGGCGGCCAAGCCCGATTTTTTTGCTAACACTGTGGCCGATTTAAAAACTTTATTCGAATGATTGGGCGAATTATTATTAGCCCATACGAACCATGCTACATCGCTTAAAACTACGCCTGCTCTATGCGGATGGCGCGCATCAGGATAAAGATTTCCGCAAGGGGAGAATTCGTACGACCGTCCTTGCCGGTTTTTTTGTCTACCCTCCTTTTCTCGCAATTGCCTATTTTATTGCCTTTGAAACAAAGGCGGTCAACATTGTTATTATCGGCCTTTTAGCCGCGCTTAGCTGTATCCCCGTTGTCTTTTATGGCTACGCGAAGGGGTACGACCCTCACAGGGCACGTTGCCCCGGCGAGGGATTGGGTTCCTCATTTTTACCGCTTTTTCGGGAACGGCGCGAAGAACTTCTCTGGCTGGCTTTAAAAGTCGGGTTTTTTTATCCGTTCTTTCTCTATTTTATGATTCTTGGCATCGTGGAATTTACGATGGGTTATGGGATCGTACGCGCGGCCATGATAAGCTTTGTGGCATCGGCAGTCGCAAGAGACGGGTTTGAAATCGGCTCCTATCGTAAGCGTTCCGAAAAACAGACCCTCACGACCTTCCCAGACGGAAAACTTATTCTCCCTTATTTAAAATCACTCCCCCAAAAGTCTCTGCTCATCGTGGCGGGCTTTGTCTGTATAAGCTATGGAATAGGCTACTTTTTAGGCCCCTATATCAAGAGCACTGCCTCACAAACAGTTTTGGCTGGCGTTGTCACTGGAATCATGGCAACCATGATATACGCAAGAACTACAGGCGTCTTTACCCTTAAATCTCTAAGTCAATTCTTCCTCTGGCCCGGGTTTACGATGGCCGTATCCTATTTTTTTGGGCTGGCCTATATTTTTAAAATGATTCTGAAAGTACCGCTTACTCCCTCTGCCGAATTGGCTTTTTTAATGGCCATCTCATCGGCATGGCTAATTTTAGAGGTACAATTTGTAGGCTATTTGAAGACTTGTATGCCGGTTGCTCTTTTCAAAAGAAAACAAACTATGGTATAGTCATCCAATGGTTTTTTATTTTTACGAAGATGCAATGCAATCGGTTCGCAAGATCTCTGTTGATGGTCTTGTCCCCAATAGCTTTCACTTAAGTCATTGGGCTGGGAACGAAACCCCTGCCGCCTTAAAGGCCGATACCTCGACGGAAATTGCCTTAAATTTTATATCGGACCCCCACTACAAATCACTTTTCCCAAACGCAAACGTTCTAACCAATAATCATTTTGATACCGACGGCCTTCTTGCCGTCTTTGCCCTGCTTTACCCAGAAAAGGCAGAACCACTTGCAAAAACACTGATTGAAACTTCAGAAGCATGTGATTTTTCATCATTTTCTTCAGAAAATGGGGTGCAACTCAACATCCTCATAGACCAGATTTGTCATGCTGAAGCCTCTCCGTTCCGAAATAAATGGAGGGCGTTTTCAGGGCCAAAAGATTCTATTTACTATAAAATACTTCTACAAGAGCTTCCCGACCTCATTAAACGCAAAGATGACTATAGCGATCTTTGGCGCGGGAAATTTGATAAAATTGTTGCGTCAATGACGCTATTTGAGAAACGCGCTATATGGGTGGAAGAATTTAATGATGTAAGCTTAACGGTTGTTGTTGACGATGCGAAACCAGCCCCACAGGCAATAGACTATTATTGTAAAGGCGATATTTTTTTAATCATTCAGGAACGTTCAGGAAGGTATAATTATGAACTATCCTATCGCTACTATTCATGGGCAGATACCGTCAGGAGACCCCCTATTTTAAAAATACCCACAACCCACTTGGCCGAATATCTGAATCGGAACGAGAAGGAAGGCCACGGAAAATGGAGGAGCACAACCAAAGGACAACCATTTGATTCTACTACAGTATTAAGCTTTACAGACAATAAAGGCGCTCCCTGTTTCAGCGGCATCTCGCCGGATGAAGTCACCCAAGCCGTTTTGTCTCACCTAGAAAAGACGCAGAGCCTGTGACAATAATTGTTCCACGTGGAACAATTTAGAAATTAATAAATGAATAATAAATTTTCTGTTATAGTTGTGGGGGCTGGCCATGCGGGGTCAGAGGCCGCCCTTGCGTCGGCGCGAATGGGCGAAAATACGCTCCTCGTAACGCTAAAACTCGATAATATCGGCCAAATGTCTTGTAATCCTGCCATAGGTGGCATTGCTAAGGGTCATCTTGTGCGTGAAATAGATGCGCTAGGGGGGCAGATGGCGCGCGCCATAGATCAGGCCGGAATCCAATTTAAAATACTCAATAAAAGTAAGGGGCCAGCCGTTCGCGCGCCCCGCGCACAGGCCGATCGAGATGTTTATCGCAAGGTGATGACCAATGTTTTGCTGAATCAGCCGAATCTTACGGTTATAGAGGGAATGGTTGACGAAATTTTGGTTGAAAACAATAAAGCGACTGGCGTAGCCCTCTCTGGGGGAGAGCGTTTTTTTTCTGAAGCCGTTATTATGACAACCGGGACATTTCTACAAGGATTGATTCATATTGGCAAAAAATCGTTTTCGTCGGGTCGAATTGGGGAGGCCCCATCTGAAAAGGCATCTCATTCCTTGGTCGGTCTTGGTTTTACTCTGGGACGATTAAAAACGGGAACGCCGCCACGCCTTGACGCTAAGACGATTGATTTTTCAGGATTAGTGCCGCAATATGGGGACAATCCGCCTATTCCATTTTCTTATTTTACAAAGAAGCTGGTGGTGGATCAGCTCCCATGCTATCTTACCTATACAAATGATAAGACGCATGACCTTATCCGAGACCATCTTCCAGAATCGCCCCTATATTCTGGGGTTATAAAGGGTACAGGCCCAAGATATTGTCCTTCCATAGAGGATAAGGTCGTAAAGTTCTCCGATCATACACGCCATCAGGTTTTTTTGGAGCCTGAAGGGCGAAATAGTAATGTAATCTATCCAAACGGCATTTCAACTTCATTACCAGAAGAGGTGCAACTGTCTTTTGTGAAAACAATACCGGGATTAGAAAATGTAAATATGATTCGGCCCGGATACGCCATTGAATACGATTATGTACCGCCGCATCAGCTTTACCCAACCCTTGAGACCAAGACGGTCGCAGGGCTTTACCATGCGGGGCAAATCAACGGAACGTCTGGCTACGAAGAGGCGGCGGCGCAGGGAATTATGGCTGGCATCAATGCTGTTTTGAAGGTAAGAGGGGACGCCCCGCTCATTCTGGACCGATCCGAGGCCTATATAGGGGTTCTTATTGATGACCTTGTTACGCTAGGCACTGAAGAACCCTATCGCATGTTTACATCGCGCGCGGAGTATCGCCTATTGCTTCGACATGATAATGCCGATCTTCGCCTCATGGAAAAGGGATATAAAATTGGGTTAATATCAGAATGGCAATATAATGCCTGCCTTGAAAAACAACAAAGTATCGCAAAAACAAAAACTTGCATTCAACAAACAATGATTAAGTCTGTGCCAAAAGCATTAGCCGAGTTGACAAGCCGGGGAATATCTGGCCTGCTCCCCTCTACAACATTGGCTCAGGCATTAAAAAGGCCGGAGATTACTTTTGAAATAATTTCTGATATTTTTGACCTGAATATAGAAGAAAATATATCAGAAGAGGTTGAAATACAAATAAAATATGATGGCTATATCGAACGAGAGAAGGGTCATGTCAAACGATTTCGGGAGATGGAGGGCAAGAAAATTCCGGTTGCTTTCAATTACGATCAGGTTCCGTCTCTCTCTAATGAGGTTCGGGGGAAGCTCAATCGGTTTCGGCCAGTCTCTCTGGGGCAGGCCTCACGCATTTCAGGCGTAACACCTGCAGCAATATCTATCTTGATGATCGAATTGGGGCGGCGCCGGGTTGCAGAGGGGTAATGTAGTGTTCTATAAATGTCTTTACATCCCGTTCGTGGTGAGCCTGTCGAACCATGGATGGTATGTTACCCTTCGACAAGCTCAGGGTGAACGGAAAGAGTAAAACAGGGGAAATTCTTGGGCAAGATTATTACCATTTCCAATCAAAAAGGGGGTGTTGGGAAAACAACAACCTCTGTAAATCTTGCGGCCTATTTGGCATTTGCAGATAAAAAAGTTCTACTGATTGACCTTGATCCGCAAGGGAACGCAACGGGTGGTGTTGGCGTTCGGCCAGAGGCCATTCATGGGTCGGTCTATGATCTCATCATCGGGGCAAAAGAATGGCCTGATCTTATTGTACACACAGGGGTTCCCGGGCTAGACGTTATCCCATCCACGATTGATTTAGCCGGGGCTGAAATAGAGCTTGTTGGGATGGAAGGGCGTGAAACTGTTTTAAAGTCTCGATTAAAGGGGGTTGCTGATATTTATTCTTATGTTCTTATAGATTGCCCTCCGTCGCTTGGACTGCTTTCCCTAAACGGGCTAACGGCGGCCGATTCTCTCCTCATTCCAATGCAGGCAGAGTATTATGCAATGGAAGGGTTAAAGCAACTTTTATCAACATTTCAACGTGTTAGAGATACATTTAGCCCAAATCTTAAAATTGAAGGGGTTTTACTCACCATGGTGGATACGCGCAATACCTTAAATACTCAAGTTGTGGCAGAGATACAGTCCCATTTTGGGGATTCGGTTTTTAAGTCAATTATTCCGCGCAATATCACGCTAGCAGAAGCCCCAAGTCACGGCAAGCCCGTGCTTCTTTATAATCCTTTATCAAGAGGGGCAGAAGCCTATCTTTCTCTCGCACAGGAGGTATTACAACATGCAACGTAAGGCACTTGGACAGGGAATGGTCGGTACGCCGACTGCGGGGGGTGGAACCGATGGCACGCAACGTGTAGGATTAGGACTTTCTGCATTGATGCCGAAAGCGCCATCCCCACAAAAAGAGATGGGAACCGGACTTGCCCTGCAAATTGATATTGATAAAATCATTCCGAACCGATATCAGCCCAGAGAAATTTTTGACAAAGACGGATTAGAAGCCTTAGCAAAATCGGTTAAAAATCATGGCGTTATTCAGCCGATTATTGTGCGTTCTCAATCAGATGGGAAGTTTGAGCTTATTGCTGGAGAGCGCAGGATGCGGGCCGCATTGATAGCCGGTCTTTCAAAAATCCCTGCAATTATAACGGATGTTGACGACAAAACATCTATGGAACAGGCCTTGCTTGAAAATATTCAACGGGAGGAACTCAACCCCATTGAGCAGGCAAAGGGATTTTCACGGCTGATCTCCGAGTTTTCACTTACACAGGAAACAATCTCGGAACGAATTGGAATCAATCGGTCGTCGGTGGCCAATACATTGCGTCTTCTCCATCTACCAGAATCCTTGTGGGAAGAGATTGCGAAGGGCGTCATAAGCCCTGGACACGCAAAGGTGCTTTTGTCTTTACCGACAAAAGAGCTACAGATACAGGTTGCCGAGGAGATAAAATCAAAGGGGCTTTCGGTGCGTCAGGTGGAGGCCATTATCAAGACAATCGTCAAAAAAATTAAGCCTCACAAAAAGAAGGTTGTCGGGAATCTGTCATTAGAAGTCAAAGATTTGGAGAATAAGCTTCAACAGGCTCTTCATACAAAGGTACATATTGCCGCTTCTGGGGCAGGAAAAACCAAGGGCGAGATTAAAATTGAGTATTATTCTTTAGATGACCTTGATAGAATACTAGAGCAATTGATAAAATAGAGACTACTTTTCATTCCGAACGGAGATGAGGAATCTATCCCCTGCACAAGATTTCTTACTAGGCTCGCAATGACAAGGCATGAGTTAAACATTACTGGCACATGGTTTGCTTATAAACAGCATTGTTCGCTCATAACTATTTTAGTTTGTGGGTGCTCGTCTATATAATAATATGGAGATAAACATGTTTAATAAAAAGAAAACCGAAACAACATTGCAAGTAATGACTTTTCTTGGAAAGGGCGCACAGTTTAAAGGGGTTTTAACTTTTGAAGGAACAACGCGAGTGGACGGAGAAATTGAAGGAGAAATTATCACGCAAGGGACACTCATCGTCGGGGAGTCGGGGGTTATTAAGGCAGAGGTAACGGCTGGAACCGTCGTCGTTGGGGGGAGAATCACCGGGAACATTCATGCGAGTGAAAAAATTCAATTGCTCCACAATAGTTTTGTCACAGGCTCTTTGACAACCCATTCCATTATTATAGAGGATGGCGCAATCTTAAATGGAATCTGCGAGATGGAGCATGTCCCCGAGCAAGCCTTACCCGCTTGGCAGGGCGGGAATCTGGGTTCTGATAGAGAGTCTCTCTATCCAAAGACTGCGGAATCACAAACTAAAACAAGAAAACAATAATCGTGTCTCAAAAACAAACTGTTATCGTTGGAATGAGCGGCGGGGTGGATTCTGCTGTCGTTGCGGCCTTGCTCAAAGAGCAAGGCTACAACGTTATCGGCGTTACGTTGGTCCTCTGGAAAGACGAAGCGGAGGACGAAAAACGCTGGCAGGATCGTTCTTGTTGCAAGGTCGGCTTGGCCC
>CAYJXH010000075.1:0-5932 GCA_964373975.1 uncultured Nitrospirota bacterium
TTCTTCAAAAGAAACAGAATTGAAAAGCTCTCGAATGGTCATGGGTTTGTTTCCTCTGTTTTCAGCGGCCCAACGAGGCGGGACGCCGCCTGCGGGCCGCTAATACCGCTGGGGGCACCTGCGCCCACAACCGAAAGATCAAAGAGAGGAACTTTTTTAATGGAGACAGGCCCGGACTTAAAATACGGGACGGAGGTTTTAGAATCTATATCAATCTGCATCAAGTCTCTTAGGTCGGTGAAATGTTCTGGAAACCAAACAATCCCTTTTGTTAATGAGGGCAGAATGGTAATCGCAAGCTCCACTGCACCCTGATCGGATTTAACACGCACCCAGTCGTCGTTTTTCAGATCATGCTCTGCCGCATCGGCCTCGCTTATCTGCAAAGTCGGCTTGCTATAAATCTTCATGAGACCCTCATCCTGCGTAGAAAGCTTTCCAGAATGATAAATAGACTGTCCCAACACCAATTGCATGGGGGCAACGGCCCCCGGCGGTATTAGCGGCCTCGTTGGGCCGCTGGGAGAGGCCTGTTGATTTGTATATCGTTTCAAGACTTCCTCTGCAAAACCGTTCCCAAGATAATGACCAAGATGCAACGGATTCCCTTGCAACCTTTCGCCATTATAATATCCATTGACGCACAGATGAATCTCCGGCGTAATATCCTCTTTCGAGCGATACACGTCTCCACCCATCTGTCTTGAAAGATCGGAAAGGATTTTAAAGTCGGTGCGCGACTCCCCAATGGGGTCTATTGCCTTTTGGACACGCCGAATCTCGCCTTCCATATTCGTAAAGGTGCCTTCTTTTTCAGCAAAGGTTGTGGCGGGCAAAACAAAATCGGCGACCTGTCCTGTCTGCGTTAAAAACGGGTCTTGACAGATAATGAGATCAATTTTTTCAAATGCCTCACGCACCTTCATTGATTCTGGTAGCGTGGCAAGGGGATTTTCTCCCACAATATAAAGCGCCTTGATTTCTCCCCGCAATGCCCTCTCTATTATTTGAGGAAGGGATGCGCCAACCCCGTCTGGAAGCGGCTTATTCCAGAGTGTTGCGAATCGCTCTTTCCCGTCATTATAGGGAATCTGGCCGGGCAGAAACTCGCACACGCCGCCCATATCCACGGCACCTTGCTCGTTATTCTCTTCACAAACAGGATGAATCCCTGCCCCGGGTTTTTCAAGCAGGCCGCACAAAAGCGCAAGATCAATCAGTGAAAGCAGGTTGTCCCAACCTCCCGCCTGTGAGACAATTCCCTCTCCCCAGATAATGGTTCCCCGTTTTGACTTTGCAAGCAGTTCTGCCGCATCCTTGATTTTCTCCCATGGAACACCGCTCTTTTGCGCAATCTCTTCTTGTGAAAGCGCGAACAGTGCATGAGAAAGCACCTCATACGCCTTTGGGTATTGATCTATAAAGGGTTGATACCCCCATTTATTTTCGATGATTGCCTTCATCATTCCTTGAATAAGAAATCCTTGCGCGCCGATTGCAACCAAAAGTGGATGGGTAGAAAGTTGCATCATTTTTGTCTGAATGGGGTCGGCCACAACGACCTTGGCCCCAAATTTTTTCTTGGCCTCTTTAATGCGTAACGACGCAACAGGATTGGTCTCGGTGATATTAGACCCGACAATAAGAATGACATCGGAGAGCGTTATCTGTTTGTAAGATGTGGTGGATCTCCCAATGCCCAACGCGTATTGCATTGCTAAAACAGAGGCGATATGGCCGTAACGCGCCGCGGTATCAATGTTATTAGAACCGAGAAGCGTTCGCATGATTTTCTGAAACAGATAAACATCTTCGTTGGTGCAACGGCCTGAAATGAGTCCAGCAATGGCGTTCCCACCATATTGCGTCTTGATCTCCATGAGCTTTCGCGCAATGAGCGGCATCACCTTAAACCACGGCATCTCGCTTTGTTTTCCGTCTATTTTAGCCAACGGACGTGAGAGGCGTTTTTCGCTATTCACAAACTGAAACCCGAACCGTCCCCGAACGCATAGGCCCCCGTGCGAATCGCCAGAGGAAACATCGTGTCCAAACTTGTTGAGATAGGAAAGTTGTGACGTGACGCGCAAGACCTTTTCTCCTTCTGTCTCCAATGTGATTTGACAGCCGTCGGAGCAATAGGTGCAGGTTGTTTGCGTTTTTTTGAGTTGCCACGGCTTATAGACATATTTTGAAAATCGGCTGGTGATCGCGCCCACGGGGCAGACAGCGAGACAGTCTCCGCAAAATTCACAATCTAACGGAACCCCTTCATGCGCGCCGACCAACGTTTTTCCGTCTTTCTTATAAAAGGCCAACGCATCAATTTGCTGTACTTCCTCGCAGATGTTGATACACTGCCCGCAGAGAATACAGCGTTCCATGTTAAAATCTAAAACAACGGATCGGGTGTCTTCGGGAACCTCTTTTTTGACCCCTTTCTTAATGTCATAGACACCGAGGTCGTAGGTTAAGTCTTGCAGTTCGCATTTTCCGTCGGCATCGCAGACGGGGCAATCGAGCGGATGAATAATCAGCCATTTCTCAACGGCCTTCTTCCTCGCCTCAATCATTTTGTCGGTGTTGGTGCGGACGATCATGCCATCGGCAACCTTGGCGGTGCAGGAACGAACGTTATTCCCTTTGCCTTCTATTTCAACCAAGCAGATGCCGCAGGAGCCAAACGGGTTGAAAGAGTAGTGGTAACACATGGCGGGAAGCTCAACGCCCACCTTCTTGACAGCGTCAAAAACCGAGGTTCCTTCCGTAACAGACGTTTCCTTTCCGTCTACGGTGAGCTTGAAAACCTTCTTGTCTTCCTCTGCTATAAAGACGGCTTCTGCTTTTTTTCCCATGCCTTATTTTCTCATGCCGTTTGATTCCATGTCAAAAGAAATAAGCTCCTGAAACAGAAGATAGGCTTTGACTTTTTTTTGAATAATTGATAGTGTCGCCGAATGATCATTGGCATTCCAAAAGAAATCAAAGAAGACGAATATCGCGTGGGGATAACGCCTTCAGGGGTGAGATCTTTTACGGAGGCAGGGCATCATGTCCTTGTCGAAAAAGGGGCTGGATTAGGCAGTGCTATTCCCGATGCGGAATATCTGGCGGCGGGGGCCGCGATGATCTCCTCCAAAAAAAAACTCTTTTGCGAGGCGGAACTCATCCTCAAGGTGAAAGAACCTCTAAAAGCGGAATATAACTTTTTACAAGAAGGGCAAATTCTTTGTTGTTTTCTGCATCTTGCTTCTGACCGTGTCTTAACACTAGAACTCCTTAAACGGAAGATCAGTTCCATTGCCTACGAGACCGTAATGTGTGACGATGGAACACTTCCCTTGCTAAAGCCAATGAGCGAAATTGCGGGGCGTCTCGCCGTTCAAAACGGAGCTTATGCCCTGCAACGCCCACAGGGAGGGCGCGGGACACTCCTCTCTGGCGTTCCCGGCGTAGAACGGGGTTTCGTCGTCATTCTCGGAGCGGGAATTGTTGGAAGCAATGCGGCAAAAATAGCCATCGGATTAGGCGCACGCGTTGTTGTGCTTGATCTTAATGTGGAACGTCTGGGAATCATTGAACATCTGCTTGACGGACGGGTTGAAACAGCGGTTGCAAATCGTGACACAATCGAAGGTTATTTAACGCAAGCGGATTTGCTGATCGGTGCGGTCTTGGTGGCTGGGGCAAAAGCGCCAACATTGGTGACCCGCGCTATGCTCAAAAAAATGAAGCAGGGCACGGTGATGGTGGATGTCTCAATTGACCAAGGGGGCTGTTTTGAAACCTCACGGCCAACGCGTCACACCGCCCCAACTTATTTGGTGGACGGTATTGTCCATTATTGTGTTCCGAACATTCCGGGCGCGGTTCCACGAACATCCACTTATGCCCTGTCGCATGTCACCCTTCCCTATATTAGAAAGATTTCAGATGACGGACTTAACCATGCCCTGCAATCTAATCTATCCCTGCAACATGGGCTAAACACGCAGAATGGAGAAGTAACCTGTGCCCCCGTCGCCCGTGCGCATGGTTTGAAGTTCTCAAGAAATATCATGGCAGAACTATAGTTTGCCCTTTCGCTATTATCGTTTCCTTACCGTTTCAATCCTGCAAAAATCTCGGAAAGTTCTGTGACCACCATGGCGTAATTAAGTGAAAAGTTGTAACTTGTAATAACTCTGAAATTATTAAAAAGAGCTAAAAACAGCTCTTTTCCCTCTTCTGGCTTGTACAGCGCAAATGAAACCAATTCCTCCCCACTTAGAGATGGTTGACCCTCAACCCCAATTCCCGTTGCACGCGCAATTGTAATTGTCTCCCTTATTCCTGCGTCCACTAATTTTTGCGCGTCTATGGGATTACCGGAAAACTTCGCAGGAAGGCGTATCATTCCGCCCATCTTCCAACCCGAACGATTTAAATAATTGGCCACGCTGGCATAAATATCTGGTTTAGACGACCACAAATTACGCTTCTGATCTCCGTCGCCATCCATGGCAAATTTCAAGAAACTGCTGGGTATAAATTGTGGAACACCTAAAGCGCCCGCATAAGAACTTTTAATGGAAAGCGGGTCTAGCCCTTCTTCCTTGCAAAGGGCGAGAAAGGCAATCAGCTCCGCTTTAAAAAAAGCCTCGCGCCTTGGATAGAGCGCGTACCCTGTATTGTAAACGTCCCATGCCCGATATTTCTCAATGCCCGGCTCTCCAAATCGGGTTTCAATTCCTAAAATGGCCGCAATAACCTCTTTTGAAACGCCATAATCATCTTCCGCTTTCGTAAGCTGTGCTCGGTTCTCTTGAAAATATAAAATACCCTTTGCAATCAGTTTCTCCTCAAGAAAACGTTTTTTATAGTCATAGTAAGGCAGTTTTTCGGCAGGACGATCTAGTTTCTCTATAATGTCCGGGCGAATCACAATATCTTCAAAAAGGGGACGTAGATATTCAATATCAAATCTGTGTTTCTGTACTAATTCCTCAAGCAAAATAGCATGTTTTGGACTGACAAACTTCAGGATCGGTGGCTCTGGCTGTGCAAAAAGCGGCACGGCTACTGCAAGAATCAGGGTATCAAACAAGATCACCATTAAAAAATGAATCAGACCCGTATCTTTTTTTTGTGGCATAATCAATTCCTTTCAATTCAGCAAAGATTTTAATGCTTCCTCCGCGGCGCGGGAAAGCAAAACATTGTGTTCGTGGTTAAGCGTAAAAATGCGGCATTGCGTTAGTGTCGCAGGAAGAGAATCAATAAACGCCATCAGCGTCTCTTTTGAAACCGATTGATCGTTGGGATTGTAGACGTACATCTGCCCATCGCCCATCATCAGCGGGTTGAATGGACGCGGGTCGAAAATAGCCCTATCCACTCGGAATGGAAGTTTTTTCAATGCGGCGGGGAGACGCGCTCGAATTGCTTTCTCTAAATTAAATTCTGGTATGGACGAGAAGGTTTTATCAAACGCCATTTTCCATTTAATCTTGCGCAGGAATATCTGTTGCCATTCTTCAAAGAGCGCGCGTTTTTTAGCCGACTTCGATTCCTCCCAATACCGCACGGTTGTCAGGAGTGACCAGTCGGTTAATGCTAAATAGCCCGCTAGGTTTTGGGTTGGATTATACGGGAATATCTCTTTCATTGTGTCGGGGAAGATGTCGCGCAAATGAATATCCAATGCGCGCGTCGTGCGATGAAAATAGACATTTGAATAAAGGTAAGATCGTGCATTTAAAAACATTCTTAATGCAGGAAGACCCGCCTTATGCAGGGTTAAACCCGATTGGGTGTAAAATGTATAATAGATTAATCGGTCTAAATCAATGGCCCCTTCCGCCACGCCGCACATATAGGCGTCCCGTAAAACATAGTCCAGATTATCCACCGTGAAAATCCCCGAAAAAAGCGGTTTCAACATCACAAGCCA
>CAYJXH010000075.1:6032-7431 GCA_964373975.1 uncultured Nitrospirota bacterium
CGCCTAGCCGACAAACGCCCCCCGTTGGGGATCGTTTCTGTCGCACCTTTTTCCGGGGTGGTTGTCCCTTTGCCCATGAGAAAGGCCACATAGTCTGGGCGCATTATTTCTCCCTTTTCAAATGCGCCGCTCGGACTTCTTTTGATTTTTTTTAAAATAGGGGACAACTCCTTTTCTATAATCAGTTGGCCTAATTTTTCGTGTGTGAGATTGTATTGTTTAAGAAAGTGGTCATCGAAAAAATGGCAAAAGGGGCCGTGTCCAATATCGTGAAGCAATCCTGTGAGCCGCAAAAGAGATTCAATAAAACAGAAGGAGGGGCAGTCGGGATTTTGCTCTTTTAATGAAGGGTATATCTGATGCGCAAAACGGCCAGCGACATGCAGGGTGCCTAATGAATGCACAAACCGTGAATGTTCTGCAGAGGGATAAACCCATCGCGCCGATTGAAGCTGATTGATATAGCGAAGCCGCTGTACCCACGGGGAGTCAATTAAATCTTTTTCAGTTAGTTCGTCGCGCTGACCCCATGGCACGGTAAAGGGGATATAGTGATGGATAGGATCCGCCAGCAATGCCAGTTTTTCGTACCGTTTCCTCCCCATTATTTTTGAGTGTAATCTATTTTACGCGATCATGCAAACCCATGCAAACCATAGCGTGCCAGAAATTAAATGTAAAAAGATTCAAAAAAATTATTGGCTTGGGCAAAATAAATCCTGTATAATCAGCCCCTATGCCGAACATTACATTCTATCCTAATAAAATTACCGGAGAGGTTCCGAATGGGCTTTCCGTTCTGGATGCCGCTGAAAATCTGGGAATACAGATGCGCCACGATTGCGGCGGTTTTGCAACCTGTAGCACTTGTCGTGTCTTTGTTCATGAGGGAATGAGCAACCTATCGGAAGTAGATTTGGACGAAGAGAACATGCTGGAAGAGGCGCATCTTCCTGCGCCCTTTCGCTTATCCTGTCAAGCCAAAATCGCGGGAGATGTGGTGGTGGTTATTGATAACGAGATGGATTGGAGCAAAGGGGCATTCCGTTTTTTAGACGAAATCCCAGAGGCAGAACGAAGAATTGCCCGGATCATGGTGGAGAAAAAAGCGCGACAATTAAACTTAACGGCCATCTTGCCCGATTTTGCCTTCCCCGCATTGGAAGAAGTCAAGAAAAAGTTGCAACAAGTTTCCGCAAACAAAGAACAAATGGCCGCCTTTACAAAAGAACTCTACGAAGGCGAATCAGCGTAGGCCCCCTCCTAATCTGCAGAAGCAGTCGTATTTAAATACGGCACAAATAAAAAAATAAATAGACTTTTGACAAAGCAAAATAATTAGCGTTTAATAACACCCGACCGCAATAAAAGACGTTCTTTAGGCGGTCTAATATATGTT
>CAYJXH010000076.1:0-3438 GCA_964373975.1 uncultured Nitrospirota bacterium
CCAGCACCAATTCCAAACGGAATAATTTTTACAACCAACATTGTATCCAAAATAAAAGGACAAAATCTGTAAATCAATTAGTGACGATAGCGATATAAAATAGATTCAAAAGGGCAAGGTGCCCTGCGAGGGGTTATTATGAAAAACAAAGGCTTCACACTTATTGAGTTACTGGTTGGCGTAGCGCTTGTTGGCTTTGTCACTTTAGCGGGGTATACCTTTTACCTAAACACTTTTCAATTTCAAGTGATGCAGGAAAGACAGAAAGATATGAAGATAAGCCTTCAGTTGGCCATGGATTTGTTGGTGAGCGATATCAGGGCTGCGGGATTCGGAGTAACAGACCCTCGTAATTCTGGTGCGAATAGGTCAGGCATCGGGTGTTCTGGTGTTCTTCGCGCAAGTGTTGTTGTTGCAAATTGCCTGGGTGGAAATAAATCTGTTATAGTCCAGAATAATATCGTCGCTACCAGTACAGACGGAGTCGCTACTACCACAGACCAAATGGCTACCAGTACAGACGGAATCGTACTCATCGAGAGAGATCTATTTATTGGAACGGTGAGCGCTGACATCGTTGCTGGAGGTAGTGTTATTACAATAGGCCCTCCTGTTGTTGGCACAGTAGCCGTTGGTGATTTAATAACCATTGGCGGCCTTTTTTCTTCGATCGTGACTGCTGTTAGTACTACTACTGGCACTGCTACTATAACATTGAATAATGCCTTAGGAAGACGATACACCGATGCCTTAGGAATACAAGACACCTATCCTGCAGGGTTGGATGTGTATACCGTTGTGAGGATCACATACGCCATAGCACTTTCTAAGGGTAAACCAGCCCTCTTTAGAAAAGTGGGTGCCGCCGCGCCCGTTCAACTTGCTGATGGTATTGAAGATTTACAGGTAGCCTATTATCTACACCCCAAAGGGGAGTCTTTTGCGGATTTAAACAATAATGGTGTGTGTGATCCGCCAGGTGAAACGTTCATCGATTTAAACGGAAACGGAATATGCGATCCCGACCCCATTGGGACCGTCCCGGCGGCCGTAAGTAGTCCTGGTGTCGGTGCCTCTTTCCGTGCAGTCAGGGTCTCGTTGAGTGCCCGAATACCCGACACAAATAATGATTTTAAGGGAGGATATCGTTCTACCTTGGAAGACCATGCTGGGATGGCGACGACTACGCCGGGGGATAATTTTAGAAGGATTGTTTTGACACGTGTTGTGGAATTGTTTAATGATGGAATGGAGTGAGATATGAAAAAGATTCTATTTTCCAAACACGAAGTCAAGCAAGGGGCCAAGCAACAAGGGGATCGAGGGGTTGCCATTATTGCCGTTATTCTAACCATTACCTTGGTCACGGCCCTGTTTGTAATGTCATTTACAAATGGATTGATAGGAAAACTCGTTACCCAAACGCATTCACGGGGAAGAGCCGCCGCGCAATGTGCCCAAGGGTCATTTGAGATTGCCAATGCAATGCTGGTACAAATAGCGAGTACTGGCATAGTAACGATGGCGACCGGTTTGCCTGCTGGGGTGACTATAGTGATTAATGACCCCGATGGCCTTGTGAATGAATCCCGACGGACTGGGAATAAGACAATGATGGTGAGTGGTAAATTTTTAAGTGCTGATGATCCAAAGGTAAATCCTGATATAACAGTCACAGCCGGTCCATGTATAACTAAAGTAGATATAGATTATGTATTACATGATGGTGATGCCCCAGGTGAGGAAAGAACTTTTGCGGCCGCCTATCATGCACCCATTGGAGGCACTGCCTGTGCAGAGGGTGACTTTTATTCTATGACTGCGGTTACAACAAATGGGGCGTCTTCTGTGACATCTCGTTCCGCTTATTTTAAGTGTCCTGATTAATTTGAAAGGAGATCAAATGAGAATAGTCAGATTGTGGGTTTTATTCTTTTTATCTGCGGGATTTCTAATAGGCTTGTCTACGCAAGCCCACAGCGGGCGCGTACTTGCAGAACAGGTTGCAGAAAAGTCTGGGAAAGAGGGGCAGATTGTAAGCGGTCATCTGGATGAGGCGGCAAAAGCTTATATTATTGTTGATGGACAGCGCTATAAACTGGCGCCAAATGCTAAAATTGAATTCGAAAATGATTTTCTGCAAGGGTCTTCGCCTACCCTTGCGGCTGGCCAGTTTGTCCAATTTACGTTAGATCATAATGTGGCCAATAACATTATGATCATAATGCCAAGGTAATAGAAAAGGAGGGTTTACCCATGAAAGCAATAAATAATATGAAGCGGCTAGCCTTAATTCTCGGCCTCTTGTTGGGGTTTTCGGCGATGTCAGATGTTGTTTGGGTGGCGCAGGCGGCGACCATGGATGACTATAACTATCTTCCTCCTTTTTTAGGCGTTAATGCAAAACCCAATATCCTTCTTATGATAGATAACTCCGGCTCCATGAACAGTTGCGCCTACCCAAATTCAGCAACAACAGGTCCGGCGGATTGTATTTTTATTAGTAATACCGTTAGCGCTATTGCATCCCTAGACTATAACAATACAAAGGCTTATTCAGGTTATTTTGAGGGAGACAAGTGCTATGCGTATAGTTCAGTAAGGTTTAACTCTGCAGCGTCAAAGACTGGAACGCCTCTCGCCTGTAATGCCGCTAGGCCGTGGGATGGTAATTTCTTAAACTGGCTTACCATGCGCAGAATTGATATTGCGAAATGGGTCTTAACGGGCGGACAGTGCAGTGCCATTCGAGCAAACGAGAACAGTTGCACCACGTTGAAGGGGCAGTCTCAAAGCACATGGGATTTAAAGAAGCGGGCTAATTTAACCGGTGTGGCGCCGTCTTCCTTCAGTGGCCCTAGATGCATTCTGATATATGGGGGAGATTTCTTTATTGGCACAGGGACCACGGGTAGTTGTTCTAACATTATTACGGAATATTCAAATAGTGCAAATGCGAACAGGAAATTTAAGATTTGGGTGGATGCAGGGGTAAAGCAGACGGGGGTTATTCAAACTGTAGGGGATAGGGCGCGTTTTGGCCTAATGCTTTTTAATACCGACGAGTATGGGCATATAAAAACGGAAATAGGTGCGCCCTTAGTGACATTAGTTAACGCTGTTGAAGCGATTCAGGCAACAACTTGGACCCCGCTTGCAGAAACGCTTTATCAAGCGGCGCGGTACTTTGCCCAAATTACGCCCGCAGGTGTTCAGACTAACTTTAAAGTAGGCCCAAAAGAAAACCCACAGTTCGATCCCTATCGCGTTTCTGGTGAATGGATTAAATGTTGTAAATCGTTTGTGCTTGTTTTTACGGATGGTGCCCCAACCCAAGATACAAGCATTCCATCGGCACTTGCCGGCAGTCTACCCGCTCTCAATGCCGTAAATGATTTTGCTCATACTGCGGCAACCCATGCAACAACAACGCACCAC
>CAYJXH010000076.1:3538-4852 GCA_964373975.1 uncultured Nitrospirota bacterium
GGCGGCAACCTCCCCGGCATGCAGAATCTGAACATCTATACCTTTCTTGCGTTTGATAAAAAGGATGGCCCCAATATATTAAAAGATGCTGCAAAGGTTGGAGGATTTAATGATAAAAACAACAACGGATTTCCAGATGCAGGGGAATGGGATGTAAGAAATAATCTTACAGGTGATCCTGTTCCGGATGGTCTTCCTGACACTTATTTCTCTGCGGACGATGCCGAGTCAATGCGAGCGAATATGCTGATCGCTTTGAACGCCATGTTACAGGAAAGCGGTTCAGGTACCGCGGTGTCTTTCTTGGCAACCTCCTCTACGGGAGAAGGGGCGGTCTATCAGTCTTACTTCTTCCCGCAGTCACGTGACCCGAATCCAGTCTCATGGCTTGGGTATCTCCAAGGCCTATTTTTAGATAACCAAGGAAATCTTAGAGAAGATACAAACAAAGATCATCGTCTTGTACTCGATGAAGACAAGATTGTAACAATCTCTTATGACGCTTTTGAAAAGAGGGCAAAGGTAAAATTGTGTAAGACGGATAAAGACGGGAAGCTTTTATCTTGTGATCCAACCCCTGCGGCAGGTCCTAATGGGGAGCCTCGTGATGGATTAATCTCCATAACGCCGATATGGGAAGCAGGAAAGCTTTTGGCCAATCGCGCGGCCTCCGATCGAAAAATATGGACATGGATTGATGGCGTAGACAGCCCCGATGGGCAGGTGGCTTCCTCCGAGGTAATCTCCTTTGAGGAGGGCAAGGCAAGTGCTTTAAAGCCTTACTTAATGGCAATCAACGACACTGTAAGCACGAATATTATTAAATTTATTCGCGGTGAAAATATACTCGGTTTTCGTAACCGTCAAACGAAAGCAGATCAAAATGATACCGTTTTAAGCACTTGGAAGCTGGGCGATATTCTAGGCTCGGATCCTATTTCTGTTGGTACGCCGAAAGAAGCGTTTGACCTGAAATATGGTGATGCAAGTTATACCGCGTTTTTTAATCAATACAAGGACAGACGCCATGTCGTCTATGTGGGTGCAAACGATGGGATGCTCCATGCGTTTAATGGCGGATTCTTCCATCCGGGAGATGATAAGAATACAGGAGATGATCCGAATACAACAAACATTGAATACAGAAAAGAGTATGGTTATTTTACGACTGGAAAAGACATAGATAATGGTGATCCTTTGGGGAAGGAGCTTTGGGCATTTATTCCGCAGGAACTCTTACCGCATCTGCAATGGCTCACTCAACCAGAATACGATAAAACAAAGCATGTCTTTTTTGTGGATGGCTCTCCGCGG
>CAYJXH010000076.1:4952-7376 GCA_964373975.1 uncultured Nitrospirota bacterium
CATCCAAATGGATGGGGAACCATTCTCATTGGAAGTATGCGAATGGGAGGGGGCCTTTTAAATGTTGATTTAAAAGGGAATGGCATGGATACCTCCATCAATGGAGATGCCCGCTTTCGTTCTGCCTATTTTGCCTTTGATGTTACCAATCCTGATGCCCCGTTTGGTACGTCGGGAAATCAGCTCTTATGGGTCTTTAAAGATAGCGATTTAGGCTTCACGACAGGGTTTCCAGCGATTATGAGAATGAAGGGCGGAACAGTAAGTGCGCCCAATGCAGAAACGTGGTACGCTCTTTTCGGCTCTGGCCCGCTCTCCTATCATGGAGAGAGGAACCACTCGTCTGCTGGGAATCGCTTTGAGACTGTCGTCGCGACCACGACACCCTCGGTTGCGCCTAGCGAGTACGGTCAGGTTTATGTGGTCAATCTATACACGGGTCAACAAGAATACAAGACACAAATGGGTCCCTCGGACACCAACAACAGGTATGCCTTTATGGGTGATCCGGTCGCGGTAGATTTGGACAGAGACTATCGTGTTGATGCGCTCTATATCGGGAAGACATCCCGCATAAAAGACATAACAATACCTAATAAATGGGATTGGATTGGGAAGGTTCATCGTATTCTTACTGACATTGCATCCACCACGACAGATAACCATACACCTGATAAATGGACATATTCTCTTCTTTTCGATCCTCAAAAACCTGTTTTGGTCTCGCCGACGGTTACGCAAGATGAAGAAGGGCGTCCATTGGTTTTATTTGGAACAGGGCGGCTTTTCTCTGCGGGTGCCGATAGCGATCATGTCAGTACCTCTACGCAGGCATTATATGGGATTCAGGAGGCCAGTGCGAATGGCTGTTGGAATGAAATTGGAATTACTTGGAAGTCTTCCTGTGCTACTACTGTTTCTGCTTCAAATATATTATCGGTAGAGCAATTCTCGGTTGAAAACTCCACCAGCACGCCGGGAAAATGTCTGAATTGTCCCGCCGGTGTAGGTACAGTTTCCAAATTGGCAGATGAACTTCGTAAAAATTACGGAGGCTGGATTTTTAAGCTTTCTGCTGGGGAGCGGGTTTTATCCAAAATCACTCTGCTGGCAGGTGTTGTGGCAGTGCCAAGCTATACGCCAACAGTAAATATGAATGATGTGTGCGATGTGGGCGGAACGTCAAAGCTTTATGGCATTGCTTATGAAACGGGTACGGCTTTCTTCTCTGATGTAAACAAACTTGGAGCGTTTGCGAAACTGAATCCTGATAACACCACCATTGCGAAGAGCGTTAACCTTGGAGAAGGCATTGCTTCTAGGGTGGCTCTTGTTGCCAACGAGGAGAATGTGGTGGGAAAGACACAAACCAGTGGCGGTAATATCGTGAGCATGGTTATCAATGTAACGCCACGTAGACAAGGAACGAAACTCTTCTTGGAAAAAACAGAATGATGCCTTCTCCGAGGGAGCGTCTTATTGGGTTAATCTTCCTTTTGTTGGTGTTGATTTTCTTTTTAAATCGGCAAGGGGGGAAACCTTCGGATAACAAGATTGATAGCCTTCAGATTGAGAAGCCTGACACCTCTGACAATGAACGAGGCAGAGAAGACACGTCTTCTCTGCCTGCCGTTGCCGTAAAGAAAGCGAATAGCGTCCCTATTATCAAATCAATTCGTCTCCTGCCAGTGCCTGTCTCTGCGCGTCAATCGTTACGCGCAGAGGTTGTTTCTGAAGATCAAGACGGCGATTTTGTTCATCTGCTTTATGAATGGCGGGTGAATGGAAATCCAGTCCTTGCAAACGACCATGACACACTCGATGGCGATCAGGTGCACAGTGGGGATAAGATTCTTGTTTTTGTAACCCCCGCCGACCCTTATTCAAGAGGATTGGTGATGGTCTCTCCCCTCACAATTGTTTCGAATCTCTCCCCTGAAATTGTTTCACTTCCGCCCAATGAAGATCACAAAGGGAGATACACCTATCAGATTGTGGCAAAAGATAACGATTTAGACCCGCTCAACTATACACTTTTAGAAGGCCCGCCGGGGATGGAAGTTGATCCTATTACCGGACTTGTTCAATGGGCTGTTGTTCCAGTGTCTGAAAGTCAATCGCGTGTTGCTTTGGAAGTCAGTGATGGAAAGGGGGGTACGGTAACCCAGCGATTCAAACTCAAGATTATCACGAAGTAGGAAGCCTTAGATTTGGAGCGGGAGACGGGATTCGAACCCGCGACCTAGAGCTTGGGAAGCTCCAACGCTACCACTGCGCTACTCCCGCCTTATGCCCCGTATTGTAGTTGTTTAGAAATGTTATTGTCAAACTGACTTGATTTTTGATGCCGTTTGCGATAGAGTTCCCCCCCTAATGAAGCGGCTTAAAAAAATTCTTTCCCGGATCAACTTATTTAAATATTCC
>CAYJXH010000077.1:0-7347 GCA_964373975.1 uncultured Nitrospirota bacterium
CAAAACGGGCGAAACGAGAATGTCCTCATGAAAGTGCTTTTCTATATCGGCATGGCATCCTTGCGGTAATTTTAAAATGGAGGTGTTCTATGGCAGGTTTTAGATTAGGGCTGGCCCTATCTGGCGGTGGATTTCGCGCCTCTTTTTTTCACATTGGCGTCCTTGCGCGTCTTGCGGAGCAAGATATCCTTCGTAATGTCGAAGTTATTTCCACGGTCTCTGGCGGCTCCATCATTGGCGCGCTCTACTATCTCCATGTCCGAAAACTCCTGATGGACAAGTTAGACAATGATATTAAATGCGAGGACTATGTTAATTTAGTGGGCAAGATAGAAACAGACTTTCAGGAGGCTATCTCTAAAAATCTTCGGACGCGCGCACTTGGAAATCCAATAAAAAACCTGAAGATGTATGCGAAAGATTATTCTCGTAGCGACCGCATCGCCGAGCTTTATACAGAATTTTTGTATGCCCGCATGGTGCAGGAGCCTGTTTCATCGGAGGTTCCATTTCCTGATCTTATGATCTGCCCAAAGGATGAGGCAGGAGATTTCCATCCTTTTCGCAGAGACGAAAAAGGCCAGTCGGCCAATGACTTCCGTAAGCATAAAGTCCCCGCGCTCATTCTCAATACGACAACCCTGAATACGGGGCATAACTTTCAGTTTACGGCAAGTTTTATGGGGGAACCGCTTTCTCAAAGAGAGGAAAATGATCTGGATAAAAATTTGCGTTTGAGACGCGCCTATTTCCGTGATCTTCCCGTAAAATATCAGAAATTTCCATTAGGTATTGCTGTAGCGGCTTCAGCCGCTGTCCCGGGTCTTTTTTATCCTCTGGCGCTCACTGATTTATATCCGAATATAACGCCACAGCTCGTGGATGGGGGCGTTCACGATAATCAGGGGACAGAAGGGCTTTTAGATGGCGAGTGTACCCACTTGATTGTGAGTGACGCGAGCGGGCAAATGGACGATGAGCATGAGCCGGATACGCGTACCTTTTCTGTACTCAAGCGGAGCAGTGATATCTCTGCGGATCGCATTCGAGAAGAGGAATATAAGGGGTTGGTGCTTCGTAAGAAGACAGGCGTTGTGCAGGCGTTTGTATTCTTCCATCTCAAAGAGAAATTGCAACAGGAGGCGTTGACATGGATTGGCGGGGAAAATAAAAAAAAACACATACCCCCCCCACTTCCGTATGGCGTGGATCGGGGCGTTCAACAGCTTCTGGCAGGCATTCGTACCGATCTAGACTCTTTTACAGAGGTTGAATCGCACGCCCTGATGGCAGACGGATATTTAATAGCAAAAAATAGCGTGGATAAAGAAGGCCCGCAAAAGTTTGTTCCGAATGGGACGAACGCCGAACCCTTTATGGGGCATACATGGGGATTTTTAGATGTTCAGCCGTACATGGAAAATCCTCAAAAGGATCCTCGCTTTTGTAAACAATTAGAAGTGGCTGGGTCACAAGTTCTTAAAGTCTTTAAACTTTTGCCCTGGCTTAAATGGACAGGGATTATTTTTCTTATTGTGGTTTTATGCCTTTTGGTTTTATTTTTTATTTGCCATGCGAATAATCCTGTTCCCGGTGTACAAGGCGTTTTTGAAAAAGTTAACACCTTTGGGGCATTGGGAATGACGATAGGAATGCTTGTGGTGTATGTTCTTCTTTACAAACTTCCCCAGCATTGGCGTTGGGTGCGATTATTGTGGGGATTGCCCCGCCGTATGATACTCGGCGTTGGATTAGCCGTATTTGGTTCAATCGCTGTATGGATACACTTATTGATTTTTGATCGTCTTTTTCTCTGGCAAGGAAAAGTGAGCCTTCTCAAATAGGGTTTGTTCCCGCCTAAGCCCTCCATCTTTTGACAACATCGTCTCTCATTTCGTAAGATGATTCTTTACAGAAGGAAGGATAGACCCTGTCACAAAAAACGATTCGAAATTTCTCTATCATCGCCCATATAGATCATGGCAAGTCTACACTCGCCGATCGCATTTTAGAATTTACGGGTGCCATCACGGCGCGCGAGTTTAAGAATCAGATATTAGATGATATGGATTTGGAACGGGAGCGCGGTATTACGATTAAGGCGCGTTCTGTCCGTCTAAAATATAAAGGCAAAGATAACGCCGATTATATTTTTAATCTCATTGATACCCCCGGACATGTTGATTTTGCGTATGAGGTCTCACGATCTCTTGCCGCTTGTGAAGGCGCCCTTTTAATTGTGGATGCCTCTCAAGGGGTTGAGGCGCAGACGATTGCGAATTGGACATTGGCCGAAGAAAACAATCTTGCCATTATTCCCGTCATCAATAAAATTGATTTGCAAAGCGCCAATATTGAAAAAACAAAACAGCAAATCGAGGATGTTTTAGGATTAGATCCCGACGACGCCATTTTAGCCAGTGCGAAAGAGGGGAAGGGGATTTCCGAAATTTTAGAGGCAGTGATTACCAAGATTCCGCATCCAGTAGGCAAGGAGGATGCGCCCCTGCGCGCGCTTATTTTTGATTCATGGTTTGATGTCTATCAGGGCGCGGTGGTACTCATTCGCCTGATTGACGGATCGGTTAAAAAAGGAATGCGGGTTCGGCTGATCTCTTCACAGAAGGAACACGAGGTGCTTTCATTAGGGGTCCTCTGTCCCAAGCCCAAAGAAGTGGACAGTCTCTCTGTTGGAGAAGTTGGGTATATGGTCTGCGGGATTCGCGATGTGAGCGAAGCGAAGCTGGGCGATACGGTAACGGAAGCCGGACGGCTAGACACCGTTCCGATTCCCGGCTATAAAGAAATGAAGCCGATGGTCTTCTGCGGGTTGTACGCCATTGACGCGAATTTCTATCAAGACCTCAAAGAGTCGTTGGAAAAATTGCGCCTAAACGACGGGTCATTTCAATATGAGCCGGAGACATCGCTGGCATTGGGGTTTGGTTTTCGGGTTGGATTCTTGGGTCTTTTGCACATGGAGATTATTAGAGAAAGGCTGGAGCGGGAATATAATCTTGCTTTAATTGGAACAGCCCCCACCGTAGTCTATCGTATTACGACCAAGAAAGGAGCGGTTCTTTATATTGATAATCCAGCAAAACTTCCCCCGGCCGATCAAATTGAACGATTTGAGGAGCCTTATATTCGCGGAACGATTCACACCAAAGAAGAATTTTTAGGGGCGTTGTTGAGACTCTGTCAGGATCGTCGTGGCATTCAGAAAGATTTAAAATATCTGGATACAGATCGTATCATGCTGGTCTATGAAATGCCGATGAATGAGATTGTTTTAGATTTTTACGATAAACTCAAATCGGTTTCAAAAGGCTATGCCTCGTTTGATTATGAGGTCATTGGGCTTTGCGATGCGGATTTGGTGAAGGTGGATATTTTGTTGAATGACGAGATCGTTGACGCGCTTTCGTTTATTGTGGATCGGGCGCAATCGTATACACGGTCTAAATTGATGGTCGAGAAACTAAAGGAGACGATTCCGAGGCAGATGTTTGAGGTGGCGATTCAGGCGGCCATTGGCAGTAAGATTATTGCGCGAGAGACCGTGAAGGCATTGCGAAAAGACGTAACCGCAAAATGTTACGGAGGGGACATTTCAAGGAAAAGAAAACTATGGGAAAAACAAAAGGAAGGGAAGAAACGAATGAAACAAGTTGGCCGGCTGGAGATTCCACAGGAGGCATTCCTAGCAGTGCTGAAGATGTAGGTGCTTTCAAAGAAAAGAAAGTCTCTACCTTTCGAGAATATGCCGAGACCCTGATTGTCGCGATTGTCTTGGCGCTTTTCATTCGAACCTTTGTCATTCAGGCGTTTAAAATACCCTCTGGGTCCATGTTGCAGACCCTTCAGATTGGGGATCATATATTGGTCAATAAATTTATCTATGGCGTTCGTATTCCTTTTACGGACATGACCCTTATTCCTGTTCGTTCCCCCAAACGGCATGATGTGATTGTTTTTCGATTTCCAGAGGATGAGTCAAAAGATTTTATCAAGCGGGTGATTGGGATTCCCGGTGATATTGTGGAGATCAAGCAGAAATTGCTTTATGTGAATGGACAGCCGCAACGGGATGAGCCGTATGTGAACGCGGAAGCTCGGGAAGCGATTCCGCATATTGTTGCGACACGCGATAATTTCGGGCCGATTACGGTTCCAAAAGACGCCTATTTTGTTATGGGCGATAATCGGGATCACAGCTTAGATTCGCGATTTTGGGGTTTTGTTCATAACACAAAAATTAAAGGCGAAGCCATTATTATTTACTGGTCATGGAACTCCGACAACACTTCGGTTCGTTTTAACCGCATAGGAAAGCTGATTCATTAGATATAGGTTAATCTTCCCTCCCTTTCAAGGGGAGGGAAGATGGGGATGGGGTCAATGAATACATTAGTCGTTATTCCAGCGCGATATGCCTCTAGTCGTTTTCCAGGGAAACCGCTTGCGGTTTTACAGGGAAAGCCGATGATTTGGCATGTCTGGAATAGGGCGACCCAAATTAAAATGGCGGATAAAGTGATTGTCGCTACGGAAGATAATAGAATTGCCGAGACTGTTTCTGCCTTTGGCGGCGAGGTTGTTGTAACCTCGGCAACCCATCGCACCGGGTCTGATCGTGTTGCCGAGGTCGCGGCATTATATAAAGATGTCCCGCTTGTTTTAAATTTGCAGGGGGATCTTCCCCTTTTTCATCCTTCTGTTATAGACCAACTGATTCAGTTAGGGAAAAAATGGATAATAAACGGTGAAACGGATGTGGTGACGCTTCAATCTAAAATTGTGTTAGAGGAAGAAATCTTCTCCCCCAATACGGTAAAATTGGTCAGCAATAATCGGGGCGATCTGCTCTATTTCTCGCGATCTCCCATTCCTTATATTGAAAAAGGCGCAAAATTTTCTTTGCACTTTAAACATTATGGGGTGTATCTTTTTCATCGTGATTTTCTTTTGAAAATGGCGCAATGTCCAGAGGGTGATTTAGAGAAAGCAGAACGCCTAGAACAGCTTAGGGTTTTGGAAGCAGGTGGACGCATACGCGCGATGGAAATGACCGACGAAGAAGCGCAATCGTTTTGCGAGGTGAATGTTCCAGAAGATCTTACAAAGGCGAATGAAATATTATCAAGGAGAAAATTCTAAATGCAAAAATATATTTTCGTAACAGGCGGGGTGGTCTCTTCTTTAGGGAAGGGTCTCGCGGCGGCATCTATTGGTAATTTACTTGAAGCCAGAGGGCTTTTGGTAACATTTCTAAAGCTAGATCCTTATATTAACGTTGATCCGGGAACCATGAATCCGTACCAGCACGGGGAGGTCTTTGTGACCGATGACGGCGCGGAAACGGATTTAGATCTTGGCCATTATGAACGATTCACCTCAAATCGGATGTCCAAGGAAAATAATTATACAACAGGCAAGATTTATAATAATGTTATTTCAAAAGAAAGACGTGGCGATTTCTTAGGGGGAACCGTTCAAGTGGTTCCGCACATTACGGACGAAATAAAACGCTGTATTGTGGCCGCAGGTAAGACAAAACGCCCAAAGAAGATTGATGTTGTTATTGTGGAGATTGGGGGAACCGTTGGGGATATTGAGTCACTGCCTTTTCTGGAAGCGATTCGGCAGTTTCCCTATGATATTAAAAGGGAGAATCTTCTTTATATTCACCTGACCTTAATTCCATTTATTAAAGCCGCAGGCGAGCTCAAGACAAAGCCGACACAGCATAGCGTCAATAAACTTCGGGAGATTGGTATTCAGCCCGATATCCTGCTTTGCCGCACGGAGCAACCCATTTCACAAGAATTAAAGAAAAAAATTGCCCTGTTTTGCAATGTCGAGACGGAGGCTGTGATTACGGCAAAAGATGTTGAGTCTAGTTATGAAGTCCCTTTGGTGTTTCATCAACAAGGGTTAGACGGCATCATCGTCAAGAAGTTAAAGTTGAAAACCGATGCCCCCAATTTAATGCCTTGGAAGAACGTAGTGAATCGAATATACCATTCCAAACGGGAAGTCTCGATTGCCTTGATCGGAAAATATGTTGGATTGAAAGATTCTTATAAGAGCCTTTACGAATCCCTTATTCACGGCGGTATTGGGAATGGCGTCAAAATTCATATTGAATGGATTGACAGTGAGTGTTTAGAGGGGGCAGATGTGAAGCCTATCTTAAAAGCGTGTGGTGGTATTTTAGTCGCGGGGGGGTTTGGGTCGCGAGGAACGGAGGGAAAGATTTCAGCGATACGGTATGCGAGAGAGTCTGGGGTTCCTTTTTTGGGGATATGTCTTGGAATGCAATGCGCTGTGATTGAGTTTGCAAGAAATGTTGCGGGACTCAAATGCGCCAACAGCACAGAGTTCGATTTGCGCACCCCCTATCCTGTAATTGATTTAATGGGTTCTCAACGCGACAAAGCGGAAAAGGGCGGAACAATGCGCCTTGGGGCCTATCCCTGCAATATAAAAAAGGGAACGCGGGCGTATCAGGCCTATCAACAAATAGAGGTATCAGAACGTCATCGCCATCGGTATGAGGTGAATAATGCCTATAGAAAACAGCTCACGGATGCAGGACTGCAATTTGCTGGCCTTTCACCCGATAATCAATTGGTTGAATTGGTTGAACTCAAAGATCACCCTTGGTTTTTAGCCGTGCAATATCATCCTGAATTCCAATCACGGCCTGATAGTCCTCACCCATTATTTAGAGAGTTTATCAAGGCGACGTTAGGGCCTTGTTACTAGGGGGCAAAAACGAATATCGGGGGGAAGAGTAGGGGCAGAGGGATATCCCGCCCCTACATCAGTACTTCAAAAAACGCTAGGCGACGGCAGATGCAGTCACTTTCGCCGCTTGTGGCCCTTTCGCGCCAGATGTTACCTCGAACTCAACATCTTGACCCTCTTGAAGAGATTTAAACCCTTCCGACTCGATCGCAGAAAAATGAACGAACACGTCCGTTCCACTGTCCTGTGTGATGAATCCATATCCTTTGCTTGCATTGAACCACTTGACCTTACCTTTTGCCATTTCTACTTCCTCCTAATTACCAAATAATATTCTGCCCTGACAAGATTTCTCTTTTACTGCCGTACACCCCATAGCGTCTACTCAAAGTCACTCGGAAACGTGCGCCCTTCAGGACAACTTCCCTACAGTTACGGATTGTATTATACGCGTGAAATCCATGTCAAGAGAAATGTAACCGTGCCCCTATTTGCTTGATCAGAAAAGAGGCGCAATGTTAGACTCCAAAAATGACGTCTTCCAATGCCGCGTTGACTGGCTGGCCATTTCTTATCTCTATCCTGTTACATTTA
>CAYJXH010000078.1:0-1900 GCA_964373975.1 uncultured Nitrospirota bacterium
TCTCTAATGCTGTCTTCGCCGATTGTTGCTCGGCTTCTTTTTTGCTCTTTCCGATCCCTATTCCGTGAGAGACCTCATCAATTTTTACCTCTATTTCGTATCTCTTTTGGTGGTCTGGACCATACGCGTTGACGATATTATAGGTTGGGAGGGATAAAGACTTATCCTGACAAAGCTCTTGTAACTGCGTTTTGTAATCAATAGGTGTCGTCAAATAAATAGGGTCTAATAAATCGGCACATACTTTTAAGACAAACGCCTGTGCCGCAAGAAGGCCTTCGTCTAGGTAAATGGCCGCAATCACGGCCTCTAGCGCATCCGCTAAAATAGAAGTTTTCTCCCGTCCCGCGCCTTTCTCTTCTCCTGCGCCAAGCAACAGGAAGGGGCCAAGACCCATCGTTTTGGCAACCCCTGCCAACGCAGGGCCGCTCACGACATTCGCTCGCATCTTGGATAAGTCGCCCTCGGAGACCTCTTTGTTTCGCAGAAAAAGCGTTTGGCTAATAATGAGAGACAGCACGGTATCGCCTAGAAATTCCAGCCGCTCATTATTGCCTAACAAGAATTTTGGATTCTCGTTTGAATAAGATTTGTGGGTTAAGGCTTGTAAAAGAAGATCAGGGTTTTTAAAAGAAACTCCGAGTCGTTCTTGAAGCAATGAAAGATCAGGCACGATATTTTTTGAATACAACGGTTCCGTTGGTTCCACCAAAACCAAACGAGTTTGAAAGCGCCACGTTAATCTCTTTTTTGCGCGGCGTATGCGGGGTATAATCTAAATCACATCCATCTGCAGGATGATCTAAATTGATCGTCGGCGGAATCATTCCATCCCGAATGGCTAATACGGTAAATATCGCCTCTATCCCGCCTGCGGCCCCTAACAGATGGCCTGTCATAGACTTGGTCGCGCTAATGGGAATTTGATACACACCCTGCCCAAAAACCTCTTTCATCGCAAGCGTCTCTGTGGTATCAGCCCCGGTGGAGGTGGCATGGGCATTGATATGATCTACTGCTTCTTTCGCAATCCCCGCATCGGCAAGGGCAATCTTCATACAGCGCGCCGCACCCTCGCCGCACTCGGAAGGAGAGGTAATATGATAAGCATCTGCGGTCAATGCGTAGCCCACCATTTCGGCGTAAATTCGCGCACCTCGACTTTCTGCCCGTTCGCGTTCCTCCAAGACCATCACCCCTGCCCCTTCGCCAATGACAAAGCCGTCGCGGTCACGATCAAAAGGCCGGCTGGCTCTTGTGGGGTCGTCATTGCGGGTTGATAAGGTGCGTGCCGCAGAAAAACCGGCCACCGAAAGGGGCGTAATCGCGGCCTCGGCGCCGCCAGCAATCATCGCATCAGCCTCTCCATTTTGAATGAGTCGAAAGGCGTCTCCGATACAGTGCGTTCCGGTAGCACAGGCCGTTACCGCACATGAATTAGGCCCACGCGCAGCAAAACGGATTGCTATTTGACCCGACACCAAGTTAATAATAGACATAGGAATAAAAAATGGCGTGATTCTTTTTGGCCCTTTTTCTAAAAGAACTTTGTGCCAATGCTCAATTGCGTTTAATCCACCAATACCAGAGCCAACATAAACACCAGCGCGGACATCGCCGCCAAACGTTTTCAGTCCTGCGTCGTCCATCGCTATTTGCCCGGCGGCAACGGCGTAATGAATAAAGCGATCCATTTTCTTAACTTCTTTGGCTTCGATATAGTTGAGCGGATCGAAATTCTTAACTTCTGCGGCAATTTGGCAGGGATAATCCGTTGGATCAAAATGCGTGATACGGCCTATACCAGATACCCCAGATAAAAGGGCTTTCCAAGCGGGATCAACACCAATACCTATCGGCGTAACAAGACCTAAACCAGTAACAACAACCCGTCTTTTCA
>CAYJXH010000078.1:2000-3942 GCA_964373975.1 uncultured Nitrospirota bacterium
CCGCTACAGGCCGGTGCCTGTTACATTTTTTCTTTGATGTAGTCTATGACGCTTTGCACGGTAGTGATTTTTTCGGCATCTCCATCGGGAATTTCGATGGAAAACTCCTCTTCTAATGCCATCACCAATTCTACCGTATCGAGAGAATCGGCTCCCAAATCATCTACAAAAGACGCGTCCATCCTAACCTCGTCTTCCTCTACATCGAGTTCCCGACAAATAATCTTCCTCACACGGTCAAAAAGTTCCACTTTCTTTACCTCCTTGTCTATATAAAAGTAAGGGCAGAAAATTTTCTGCTCTTACACCCCCTACATGTACATACCACCATTGACATGAAAGACCTGCCCGGTTGTATAGTTTGCCTCATCGGATACTAGAAAGGCAACTGTGTACGCAATATCTTCTGGCGTTCCTAACCGAGCAAGAGGAATCTCCTTTAAAAGTGCTTCCCGGACAGCCGATGATAAGGGTGCCGTCATCGCTGTATCAATAAAACCCGGCGCGACCGCGTTTGCTGTAATCCCACGAGAGGCATACTCTCGCGCCACGGTTTTTGTAAGGCCAATCACAGCCGCCTTTGATGCCGAGTAGTTGGCCTGACCTGCATTTCCCATCGCCCCCGCAATAGAGCTAATACTCACAATTTTTCCACTGCGCTGTTTTGTCATAATGGGCAGAACCGCTTTAATACAATGAAACACCCCTTTTAGATTCACAGAAATCACTGCGTCCCAATCTTCCTCTTTCATTCTTAGCAACAATCCGTCACGGGTTATTCCGGCATTATTGACCAATATATCAACGCGTCCCCAGTAAGAAACCGTTGTCGCTACGAGCGCTTTTACATCTTCTGCCGAGGCGATATTTGCAACAACCGCAATCGCCTGTCTCCCATTTGAGACAAGCTTTGCTACTGCCTGTTCAGCCATTTCACGGTTGACGTCGGAGACTACCACACTCGCTCCGCGATCTGCAAGAACAGTGGCAATCGCCAAGCCAATCCCTCGGCCAGCCCCCGTTATAATAGCAACTTTCCCTGCTAATCCGCTTGTCATACCACCCCCTTTTGTTTTTCCACACCCTCTGGCGATTCAACGTTCATCACCCTAAGATTGCGATCCATTCGTTTTAAAAGCCCCGACAAAACACGGCTCGGCCCAATCTCGATAAAAAAATCCGCTCCCATTCCTCGTATTGTTTGTATGGACTGATCCCAAAGCAGGGGATAGGCCAACTGGTCAACCAAAGACGCGCGGGCTGATGACCAAAGGGTAATCACCTTTGCGTCTTTATTATTGACAAGAGGGATTTTTAAATCTTTTCCAGAAATCGTTTCAAGCACAGCCGAAAGTCTGTTGCAAGCAGGCTTCATGAGAGGGGAATGTGAAGGAACACTCACGGCGATTGGAATCACCCGCTTTGCCCCTTTTTCCTGCGCCATGGCCATAGCCTGTTTCAGACCCTCTGCTTTTCCTGCAATCACAACTTGATCTGGTGCATTATAATTCGCAGGATAAACTTCATCTAAAGACTGACAGATCGCCTCCACTTCTTTTCGCGTAAGACCCACAATCGCGGCCATGCCGCCCTCGCCTGCCGGAACGGCCTCTTGCATAAAACGCCCCCGTTGTGAGACCACCAAAAGCGCATCACGAAACGAGATTGCTTCCGCAACATGAAGCGCAGTGTACTCTCCTAAACTATGCCCCGCAACAGCTATCGCCGACTCCGTTGTGAGACCTAATACCCTCCATGCGGCAATGCTCGTCGCTAAAATGGCTGGCTGTGTATACTCCGTTTGATTGAGTTTCTCTGTAGGCCCTTCAAAGCAAAGTTTTGCCATATCGTAGCCCAAGACATCAGACGCCTCTGTATAGACCTGTTTTGCAACAGGGTAGGCGTTGTAGAGCGCAGACCCCATTCCAACATATTGAGAACC
>CAYJXH010000078.1:4042-5506 GCA_964373975.1 uncultured Nitrospirota bacterium
GTGGTTAGACGTCCTTGCGGATTTTTGGCCAACGCCATTTTAATCATCTCTTCGTTGCCCGGAATCTTTCTTAACGCAGGGGTATCCGTCACGCCAGCACGAATTGCGTTGACCGATATATGCTTGGGGCCTAATTCCAATGCCAGTTGCCGGGAATGAGATTCTAATGCAGACTTTGCCGCAGAGACCGGCCCATACGTCTTCCAGACGCGACTGCCACCCGCCGAGGTTAAGGCAAAGACGCATGCGCCCGCCTGCATCAATCCCATTCGGACTAAATCCTGTGTCCAATAAACAAGAGAATGCGCCATCACATCGAGGGTCATTTCAATTTGCGGACGTGTGACTGCATCCCCTTCGACATCCGCGATAAAGGGTTTCAAGGTTCCAAACGCCAACGAATGAATTAGAACCCGCACCGTCTGCCCTGTTCCAGAAAGCTTTGAAGTAATATCCTCTAAGACTGATTTTCTTTTGTCGGGGTCTGCCGCGTTGACATTGTAAAAAGTAGCCTTTTTCCCCCGCGCTTGTATCTCGGTAACAATGCGATCCGCATTGGCAAGGGTGGATTTACGATCTAAATGAACCCCAAAGATATCCATTCCCGCCTGTGACAGCTCCGTCGCGCAGGCCTCGCCCATACCGCTCGACGCCCCCAAAATTAACGCCGATCCTGAAAGAAATGTATTTGATAGTAAGCCTTCTCCCATAAAATCTCCTTTTTTTTTAAAACCTTATTAAGGCCGATCCCCATGTCAGCCCGCTTCCAAACGCCAATAACAAAATTAAATCATTCTCCTTGATTCTTCCGTCCCGAACGGCTTCGTCTAACGCCAGAGGAATAGAAGCCGCCGAGGTATTCCCATATCGAGCAAGATTTATTACCACTTTATCCATATCAAGATCAAGCCGTTCTGCAACCGCTTTGATAATTCGGATGTTGGCCTGATGCGGAACAATATACGCCACATCGGAAAGGGTAACACCATTTACAGACAATGTCTCCCGCGCAACCTCTTCTAATGTGCGTACCGCCGCTTTAAAAGTTTCACCGCCTTTCATCTTAACGGTGTTTAATTTTTCCACTAAAACCCGCTCCGATGGGGGATCGGCCGATCCGCCTCCCGGCACTGCAATGAGATTCCAAAGAGAACCGTCCGAATGAATATGTGTTGATAAAATTCCGTGTTTGCCCACTGCAGGCGCCAAAAGAACCGCGCCAGCGCCGTCGCCAAAAAGAACACAGGTGGAACGATCTGTCCAATCTACAATACGCGACATCAGATCGGCCCCGATGACCAGCACCTTTTTGCACTTTCCCGACAAGATATATTGCTCTCCCACAGAGAGGGCATAGACAAACCCAGAACAAGCCGCACCCAAATCAAACGCCGCCACACCGGCGCCGACGGGAATAGTCTGCCCGTTGGGCAGCCTGGGATTAACCGAGTTTCTTTCCATTTC
>CAYJXH010000078.1:5606-7279 GCA_964373975.1 uncultured Nitrospirota bacterium
CGGGAATAGTCTGCCCGTTGGGCAGCCTGGGATTAACCGAGTTTCTTTCCATTTCCATTAACTTATGCAATACAAGGCAGGCGGTGGAAGGGAAAAACATATCCGGCGTGGTTGTGGCCACGATAATGAGGTCTAACTCCGAAGGAGAAACCCCCGCCGCAGAAAGTGCCCTCTGCCCGGCCTTCACGGCTAAATCGGATGTCGCCTCGTCTTTTGCGGCAATGCGCCGTTCGCTAACACCCGTTCGTTCAACAATCCATTTGTTGGAGGTATCGAGTGTCTGCTCTAAATCTTTATTAGTGAGAACCGTGCTAGGCGCATAAGAACCTGTACCAATAATTTTCGCTTTCATGTGAGGAAACAACCCCCTTAATCCCCCGGAGTGGCGGGGGAATTTACCCAATGGTCTCTATCTTTTACAGCCCCAACGAGGTCGGTACGCCGACTGCGGGGCTGTCCTAACCGCCGGCGGCCGTCGCCGCCTCTTGGATGTGACGATTCACGCCGTTTTCAAAAGATTCTTTTGCGACGCGAATTGCGTTTTTAATTGCTTTAGGAGAGGAGCGGCCATGAGAGATAATACTAATGCCGTCCACCCCTAAAAGTGGCGCGCCGCCGTATTCGGCATAATCTATTCTTGTCTTAAACCGCCTAAATGCCGGTTTTAACAAGAAACCGCCGAGCCTGCCAATAGAGGTCGCCATGATTTCATTTTTTAAAAATTGCATGATTGCCTCTGCCAGTCCCTCTGACACCTTGAGCGCAATGTTCCCCACAAATCCGTCGCAGACAATGACATCGGCGGCACCCGCATACAGTTCTTTCCCCTCTATGTTTCCGATAAAATTGAATGGGGCGTCTTTGAGCAGAAGAAAGGTTTCTTTCGTTAATTCGTTGCCCTTGGAATCTTCTTCTCCGATATTTAAAAGACCCACTCTTGGTTTTGCGATTCCCAGAACGTCTTTGGCGTAGACGTGTCCCATCAAGGCAAACGCGACTAAATGTTTGGGTTTGCAATCAACATTGGCCCCCGCGTCAATTAGAACAGAAACGCCTTTGAGGGTGGGCAGGGGCGTTGCGATGGCAGGCCGATCAATGCCGGGAAGCGCGCCTAAAATAAAAAATGCCGCGGCCATGCTGGCACCGCTATTGCCCGCGCTAATCACGGCAACGGCCTCTTTGCTCTTCACCAATTCCGTAGCAACACAGATAGACGCATCTTTTTTCCGACGCACCATCAGGGGAGACTCCCCCATCTCTATTTGTGTTTTTGTGTGAACGATTGAGATAGAAGAATGCGTCGCTCCGCATTGCGCCTGTGCCGTTTTGATGGCAGTCTCATCTCCCACCAAGATAAGTTCAATGGGAGCCCAACCTGCGGCTAGGGCGGCGTCGCAAGCCATTTTGGCTCCTGCGACAATAGCGAGAGGGCCAGAATCCCCGCCCATGGCATCTAAAGCAATTTTCATATATAAAAGGGTACCGTAGGCGCGTTACGTCTTTGCTTCCACGACCTCTCGCCCGTTATACTTTCCGCAAGAAAGGCACGCATAATGCGGCCTTTTTGCCTCATGACATTGCGGGCAGAGGGTCGTTGCCACCGCCGTTAGTTTATAGTGAGTTCTTCTTTTGCGTGTTCGCATCTTTGAAATTTTATGCTTTGGATTTGCCAT
>CAYJXH010000079.1:0-7220 GCA_964373975.1 uncultured Nitrospirota bacterium
TCTTCTAGCGTTTTTGAAAAATAGTGTGTGCCGTTATTTTTTGACACAAAATAAATATAGTCCACCTCCGCTGGATTCATGGCCGCAGCCAACGCAGCCTCTCCTGGATTTCCAATGGGGCCGGGAGGAAGTCCGGGGATAAGATAGGTATTGTAGGGGGACGGCGTCATCAGGTTTTTTCGTGTAATATTCCCGTTAAAATTGGGTATTCCAAAAATAACCGTGGGATCGCTTTGAAGGCGTATCCCCTGTCGCAGACGATTATGAAATACAGCCGAAATAATGGGGCGTTCATCACCAGAGGATGTTTCCTTATCAATAATTGACGCGAGAATAACAATCTCCCGCTGTGACAGTTCTGATGAAATCTCCTTTTTCTCAACAAGGGCGTTGAATCGCGATTTAAACCGACCGACCATTTGTTTAATAATATCTTCTGACGATGCCCCTTCTGCGATAAAATAGGTGTCTGGGAAAAGATACCCTTCCAGACTTTCGGCGCCAATCCCAAATTCATGGAGTATAATCGGGTCACTCGCGGCCGTTAAGAAATCTTCTTCGCTCCCCAATCCCGCTTGATATAAAATTTTAGCAATCTCCCGTACAGCAAGTCCTTCACGAATAATGATCTCTTTTTGCGCGATTTTTCCCAACACCAGCATATCTAAAATGTCCATGGGACGCATCGCAGTGTGAAAAATGTAAAGGCCGGGTTTAATTTTTTGATCCTTTCCACTCCATTGACCCATCAGGCGAAAATAAAGAGGATTACCAATCAGGCGGCGTTCTGTGAGGAGTTCAGCAACAGACATAAAAGAGGATCCTTCTATAATACGAACCTCTTTCCGAACCTTTCCAGCGATATTTGGGTTGAGGAAGAAAAATAAGATATGGGCGAACAACCCCAAAATCAACAGGAAAATCGCATTGCGAATGACTGACATCATCGGATCAAGATGGCGTTCGGATAGACTGCGCAACACGATCGCAAACATCTGCCATCTTTTGCCGACATTCCATTTCTGTTTTTTCTTTCAACTCAAAGAAGGCGCGAATTTTTTTAGCCTCCTCGGATGCGTTGCTCTCTCCCTTTTTGGCGAGATCGTCCAGTGTCTCTTTTAGATGTTCTGCTATTCCCAAACCAATCAACGCCGCACGTTTCAATGTCGTCATCATATCAACCTCCTATTGTTGCATTGCTTTTATAATATCGCTTGATTTTTCTAACGCACTATCTAGTTGATCAACCGATTTTCCCCCGGCTTGCGCCATGTCATTTTTGCCTCCTCCGGTGCCGCCAATCAAGTCTGCCATTTTAGACGCAATCAGCGATGCGGGATATAATGCCGTCCATTCAGGCGTCACCATAATCACAAGCGTTGCCTTTTCCCCAGACGGGGAAACGGCACCCACAATAACAATACCAGACCGCAAGCGATCTCGCAACCGATCGGCATACACACGCATTTCCTTTACATTGGAAGGCGGCATCTTCTCGACAAGCAAAGGAACCGATCCCACATACAATGTTTCACACACAGGATTCAACGCGCCCATCGCCTGCTTTGATTTTAATTTTTCAATCTCGCGATCTTTTTCCTTTAATGCGTTTTTTAGAATGATCGGCCCCTCCCGCAAACAGGCTTCCATTCTTTTAATCTCCTGATACGCAAATACCCCTGTTACAGCTTCAATTCTGCGAACGCCAGACGCCACAGACCCTTCCCGAATAATTTTAAATAATCCAATCTCGCCCGTGTTGTGACAATGGGTTCCTCCACATAATTCTCGGCTAACATCCCGCAGAGGCAACATGCCCTCCGGAGGCAACGTGCCCTCCGGGGGACGTTGCCCTCGCAGGGCACGTTGCCCCCGCAGAGCACGTTGCTCTAATATCTGTACCACGCGGACCGACGCGCCATACTTCTCGCCAAAAAGGGCCATTGCACCAGACGACATTGCATCTGCAACGGCCATGACTTCTGTCGCCACAGCGCTGTTTGTTAAAATATGCTCATTAACACGCGCCTCAACCGCATCAATTTGCTCTTGTGTTAGTGCGGTAAAATGCTGAAAATCGAACCGCAGTTTATCAGGACAAACTAAAGACCCCGCCTGTTTGACATGATCCCCCAAGGTCTCTCTTAACACCGCGTGCAAAAGATGTGTTGCCGTATGATTGCGGGCAGTATTCTGCCGTGCCGCTTTATCCACTTGCGCATGATAGACGCTTCCAACCGAAACAACGCCCTCCATCACACGGGCACGATGAAAAAAAATCTCTTTTCTTTTTTGCGTATCCTCAATTTTAATTTGCGACGTATTTGAAAATAGGTTTCCCTGATCCCCGACTTGCCCGCCCCCTTCACTATAAAAAGGAGATGGGTTAAAAACCAAATCAACCTGCTCGCCAGCGGAAGCCTGCGGGACAGAATCATTTCCTTTAAAAATATGCAGTAGGGTCACCTCTTCTGTAAGCTGGTCATAGCCTGTAAACGACGTGGGCGCGGCCTCCATCAATAAGGATAATGAAGGATTCTGGGCAACTGGCATGGTGGCTGTTTGAAAGCGGGCACTACGCGCGCGTTCTTGTTGTATCTTCATGGCAGATTGAAAACCCGCTTCATCAATGGTTAATCCTGCCTCTTCTGCCACTTCCAATGTAAGATCAAGCGGAAATCCATAAGTGTCATACAGTTTAAAAACATCTTCGCCGCCGATGGTTCGACTTCCCTTTTTCGTTACAGTCTCAATGATTTCTTCCAGAAACGCCCCGCCACGAATGAGCGTTTCCTCAAACTGTTCCTCTTCCATGCGCACCATCTGGCTAATCTGATTTACATTCTGCAAAAGCGCAGGATAGGGGATATTCATTGTGTCAATGACCGTCCCTGTTAATGTATGAATAGAAGCTATTCCCAATTTTTTACAAAAACGTGTTGCCCGTCTTGTAATACGGCGCAAGACATAGCCCGGCCCTTCGTTTGATGGAATCACACCGTCGCTAATTAAAAAAGTCATCGCGCGAAGGTGATCCGCAACCACACGAGCAGGCATCATCTGAATGGTTTCATCTACGGATCGGCCTATTCTCTGGGCAATCGCGCCAAAGATCGGCGCAAACAGATCGGTCTGATAATTACTGGTCACGCCCTGACATACCGCCGTCATTCTTTCTAAGCCCATTCCGGTATCAATGCTTGGATTGGGAAGAGAATTCGTTCCGGCTAGGCTTTTATTATATTGCATGAAGACCAAGTTCCAAATCTCAATATATCGGTCGCAATCGCACAATCCAATGCCGGGGCAACTTGCATGAACCGTTTCGCCCTGATCAATAAAAATCTCTGAACAAGGGCCGCAGGGGCCCGTTTCTCCCATTTGCCAAAAATTATCTTTTGCGCCCAGACGAAGAATCCGTTCTTTCGGCATATACCGCTTCCACAACGACTCCGCCTCATCATCGTCTTGATAAACGGTGGTCCATAATCGTTCCTTTTGAAGATGAAATACGTCGGTTACAAGCTCCCACGCAAAGGAGATTGCCTCTTTTTTAAAGTAATCGCCAAAGGAGAAATTTCCCAGCATTTCAAAAAAGGTGTGATGCCGAGCGGTTTTTCCCACTTGATCAAGATCATTGTGTTTCCCGCCAGCACGCATACATTTTTGAGAGGAAACCGCGCGGACATAAGGCCGTTTTTCGTCTCCCAAAAATGTGGATTTGAATTGCACCATGCCGGCGTTGGTGAAAATCAGCGAAGGATCATCTTGCGGAACAAGGGGCGAGCTTGGAACCTCTGTGTGTTCCTGTTCTTTAAAATAGCGAATGAATAAAGATCGAATTTCTGATGAAAGCATAAGACAATTTCATTGAGAGTAAAACTTACTGCACCTGCAAGGTCTTTAAGATGTCTTTTGTGGGAAAGACAACGCCAGCCTGTTTCATCTCCGGCGGCATGTAATCTTCGGAATGTTTTGCCATAATCATTTTTGAGTAAAATCGCAAATCGGAAGCCCAATATCCTTCCACAACGGCTCCCTGTCCTTCTTTAAAAAGGTCTGGAGGGATTCCTTCAAATTGGACAAAGATCGTCTCTTTGCCGTCCGTCAATCGAAAGGTCACCTCCAAGGTATCGGGGATAACCCGGACGCTCTCTCTGACCACCATTCCCGCAACCCGAATCTTTTTACCATAACGAGAAGGGGTGAAGGCAACCACTTCAGAGGGGGTAGAAAAATAAACCAGATTATCGCCGAAATTACTAAAGGCCAAATACAAGACACCCGATAGTATCAAAGCAATACTGATTAAAATAGCTTTTCTTTTGTTTTTATTCATTGTTCTGGTTGGTACGGCCTTTCTTCCTTGATGAGGATGGACAGCAGGATTAGATTTCGTTCCATATTAAATAAAAAAAAGATCAACGGGATTATCGAGAGTAAATAGGCCGAGACAACAAAACCCATGTTCGGAATAGGTGCGATACGTTGCGCCGTAAATTCCATTTTGTCTGGATCAAAAAAACCGACAAGAACCAGCTCTTTTAATTCTCGTAAATTATCGTCCGGTTTTCCAATGTACAAAACGGAAATCTTTTCCACCTTTCCCTCTCCCGACAGATTGAAAGTGGCGACAGTGTCTTTTCTGACTAATGTTCCGGCCACAACCCGTCCCAATAGCCGCACCATGCCGTCCGGCTTTTTTTGCAGAAGCGCTTCAAGCGGAATGGCAGAAACCTCTCTGTTGTAGCGGAAAACAGCCAAGACCGCAATGACGGCAAGGAGAATAACAACCGCCACCCATCGAATGTATATTGCTCGAAATGATTGCCTTTCTCCTAATTTCATTAAGACGGTTCCTCGCCGGGCACGTTGCCCTCACTTAATAACCCGCCTTGTTTTGCCTCTAATAGATGGTGTAGGTAAAGCATTTGGGTGCGAATCATCAGCATATAAGAAAAAAGGAGTGACGTCCCAATTATCATAAAGATCAGCGGCATAAGCATTTCCGGAGCAATGCTCACCCCCCGTGTGGAAATAGACATCGGCTGATGCAATGTCCGCCACCACTCCACGGAGAAATAGACAATAGGCAAATCCACAAAGCCAATAATGGCCAGGACAGCGGCATAAGTTGCCTCCCTTCTTCTATCGTCTACAAAGGTTCGCAACATTAAATATCCGATGAGGATCAGCAGAAGAATCGCGAATGAAACCAATCGTGGATCCCATGTCCACCAGGTGTTCCATGTCGGCTTGGCCCAGATAGATCCGGTAATAAGCGCGATAGACGTAAAGAAAACGCCAATCCCCGCGGCGGCGTGACAGAGATTATCAACGATGAGATCTTTTTTCCAAAGGTAGAAACAAGACCCCAAAAAAAGGGTGCCGTAAGAGAGTAAGGAGGCCTTAGCAAACGGCACATGAACATACATAATACGAAACGCTTCCCCTTGATAATAATCAGCAGGAGCAATAACAAGCCCTAGAAATAAACCCATAAAAAGACAAAGGCCAGCGAGGATGCCAATGGCTCCGTTTAATTTCCACAACTTCCCTCTTAAATTTGCGTTCATTATAAACACCCCCCGCTGTCAGTAGTCCAGAATATATTCAAACATCCAAAAAGAAACAATCGTGATAATCATATCAAAAATAAAAAGCAACTCAACCCAATGACGATAAGAAGCAAAAGGATCGCCACTTAACGCGCCCTGCGTTGCCGAAACCGCACCAATAAAAACAGGCACCGAAAGCGGCAGAAGCAAGAGCGGAAACATCACCTCTCTGGAGCGAAGCTGAACCGTTAAAATGGAGAAGAGGGTTCCCAATGCAGAAAGGCCAACCGTTGCCAAAAAAGATATTATCAAAATAGAGGGGATTTTGGCAAGAATATCCAGATTAAAAAAGATCATAAAGAGCGGATACAAAACAATTTCCACCACCAGCATCAATAGAATATTCCCGCAAAGCTTTCCAAGATAAATTGCCCCTTTGGGAACCGGAGCAATCTGAAGATAGGCAAGACAGTCGTTATGCACTTCAGAAAGAAACGATTTCCCCAGCCCTAAAATTGAGGTAAAACCAAATGCCACCCAGATCAATCCCGGCATCAGCGCAAGCATTACATCTTGACCCACAGAAAAGCTAAAGCTAAAGATTAAGATTACATTTAATGCAAAGAAGAATAAGGATGAAATGGATTCGCGGCTTCTCATCTCCGCAAGAATATCTTTCCACAACACCAATTTAACAACATCAAAAAAGGGCATGTTCAAGCTCCGTAAGGGGAACCTCTTTCAACCCCTTGTTATGTAAAATACCCGCCCGATGCGCGACCTCTGCCGCTTTGACCCGATCATGGCTAGAGATCAAAACAGAAGTGCCTTCCTTCAGAAAGTCGCGAATCGCCTCGTTCATCACGTCTACGCCTTTCTCATCGAGTGAGGCATACGGTTCATCCAATAGTAACAGACTGGGTTTCGCTAAAATTGCCTTTGCCAAAGAAAGACGTTTTTGCATTCCGGCAGAAAGATACCGGCTTTTTTGAGAGGCATAAGCGCCAATGCCAACACGATCTAACGCCGTCTTCATTTCACCTAATGTGGGCCGCCATCCACGAAGCCCAATGGTGAATTCGATATTTTCAATGGCGGTCAAATCATCATAAAGAAACGACTTATGTCCAATAAAAAAAAGAGCGAGTCTCGCCGCCTCGCGATCTTGCACGCTGTCTTTCCCCATAATCGCAACGGTGCCAGTCGTCGGCTGTAACAGGGTCGCAAATATCTTCATTAAGGTTGTTTTTCCTGCGCCATTTGGGCCAAACAAGGCAAAACATTCCCCGTTTTGCAACTCTATGGAGACCGATTTTAATGCCTTAAAAAACCGGTAGGTGTGTGATATTTTTATTCCGAGAAGCGAAACCATGCCCTATCAATCCATAAGCCGTTCAAATTATTTTGAGATCGTATCATCCTCACGATGAGGGGTCAAGTTGGCGCATTGCCTTTTGCCTTGTAATGCCAAAGTGATAATGTCCCCTTCACTTGCGCTCTGGCATCGGATGCTTCTCGAAAAATTCCCAGATCACATCGTTGGCCTTAATTTTGATGGACGACATAGAGATTGGTCTCGCGTATCTTGACATCTTCTGCGAAGGGATACCTATTGCCTCATGAGAAAATCTAGTCCAAACGTGTATCGTTGCCTCATCAGAA
>CAYJXH010000080.1:0-7168 GCA_964373975.1 uncultured Nitrospirota bacterium
ACGCTCACAGCCCTCGCCCCCATTCCAGAATTAGCGGAGATTGCCGACCCTTATGATGGGTTCAAAAGACATATCCCAACCTCTCCGTTTCTCCCGGCACTTCTTGCGGCATGTGGCCTGCCAACCATTTCGCACGGGTGTGAATCGGTTGGCCCAAAATATGGTGTAACGCATCGGCAGATTTTAGAGCAGGCCGGTGTGCGCGTTGATCTTTCTCCGAAAGAAGCGGCCAGTCGTTTGGCTGATCCTGCTATCGGATGGGCTTATATTGACCAATCAATTTTTTGTCCTTCACTGCACGACTTAATTCCATTGCGAAAACTCATCGTAAAGCGCCCTGCCATTGCGACATTAGAAAAATTGTGTGGGCCGGTTCGGGCCAAGGAGAAAAATCATCTTTTTATCGGGTATGTTCATCCGGGATATGAAAAACAAATCCCAATGGCGGCGCGTCACGCGGGGTATAGTTCTTGTCTGACCGTGCGCGGCGTGGAGGGAGGCGTGCTGTTACCTATGAATAAGGCAAACGAAGGAATCGTCTACCATACATGGGGTGAGGATCGCTCTATCATACTAAACCCAGAGGAAGCAGGGATCAAAACAACGCTCCGTTCTATTCCTGTTCCTCCTGATTTCAAAGATGTTATCCGTGACAGCGAATACGGAAACCCCGCATTAGCGGCCGCTTCAGTCAGCACTGCCATGGAGGGATTATCTGGCGTGAAAGGCCCGGCACGCGACTCTCTCCTATTCACGGCATCGGCCTTTTTATATTCAATAGGGAGATTCCAGTCACTCCGCGATGCGGCAGAGGTGGTATATCAAAAACTAGATTCGGGAGCGGCGCTAGAACGGTTTGAAAAGGGGAGAGGATAAAAACGGGTCTTCGATACGTCAAGCCATTTGGTGTCAAGCCATTTTGTTGACAAAACTTTGCAATAGATGCTAGCCTCACGCTTTATCAGGGTAGTTGATACAATTTATTTTCCGCACAAGCACAATGGGCAAATGGGTAAAATAGGGTCTCTGATTGCTTTTTTGGGGCCAGAAGGCACATTCTCCCATCTTGTCGCGCAACAGCGCTTTGGCGAAGGGGACCACCTTGTTCCGGTGCCAACCATAAAAGAGGTTTTTGATTTCGTTCGCCAAGACCCCGAAAGACTCGGAATTGTGCCCATTGAGAATTCCTCTGGTGGTACGATTTATGACACGCTTGACCGCCTTGCGGACAAAAGTTTCGGACTGATTATCCGAGAATCCCTTTCAATTGATGTACAACTTGCGCTTTTGGGAAAAGATAAGCGCAATGTCAGTATAATTTATTCACATTTCGCGCCGCTTTATCATTGTGAAGACTGGTTGCAGATCAACTATCCCCAAGCGAAATTGATTGCTGAACCAAGCACCGCATCTGCTTTAAAGAAAGCTTCCGAAGAATCGGGGGCGGCGGCAATTGGGAATAGGGGTGCGGGAGAAAGATACCACCTAAAAGTATTGAAATTCCCCATTAAAGAAGATATGCCAAACGTAACACAATTCTTCCTGCTGGGGCACGAAGTCGCTCCCATTGATGGGGCCTGTCGGATGACGGTTGTGGTAACGCTCCCAAATCAATCTGGCGCTTTAGTTGATTTTTTGGAACCGTTCAAAGGGCAGGGGGTCAATCTCACCCGTATCATCTCTCGACCCATGTTTGGAAAACCAGAGGCCTATGTGTTCATGGTGGATATTGCAGGGACAGAGCGAGATGAGGGTGTGAAGCTTGCTCTTGACCAGGCCAAGAAAGTTACTACTTCCATCCGAAATATCGGGACGTATCCTGTGCGCCCAATATACAAGTCATCGTAAATTAAATTTGCGGGGAGTTAGCAGAATTACCAAACAGAACAAAGCAGTTCGCCGCCCATTTTTGCGTGGTATGAGGCTTTGTTGGTCATCAACCCTTTGGAGGTAGATAAGATAGAAATACCAATTCCACCCTTTACCCTTGGAACGGCATCCCATTTCACATAAACCCTTCGTCCGGGCTTACTCACCCGCTCTAATCCAACAATAACCGACTCGCCCTTCGCAACGTATTTTAGAAAGACCTTTAATTCTTTTTTTCCATCGGTTTCAGAAAGCTGATAATCACGGATAAAATCTTCTTCTTTTAGGATACGCGCCATCTCTTGCTTTAAGTTCGAATGGGGAAGAAGAATCCCCTTGTGCTTACGCATCACTGCATTGCGTATTCGCGTCAACATATCTGCTATTGGATCAGTCATTTTAAAGTTCCTGTTAATTTTCTGTAGGGGCGACGCATGCGTCGCCCTACCAGCTTGATTTGGTTACTCCCGGAATCTCCCCTTTTAAGGCTAATGTTCGGAAGCAGATTCGGCACATCTTAAATTTTCTTAAAAATCCGTGCACACGGCCACACAAAGGACAGCGATTATAGGCCCTTGTTGAAAACTTCTGCACCTTATTACACTTTACAATGATCGCTGTTCTCGCCATATTCTATCCCCTATTTTTTCAGCGGCAAATAAGGCCGCTCATACCGCTTTGGAGGCCGGCGCCTCCTTCTTAAACGGAAATCCAAGGTGTTTTAGTAATGCCTTTCCCTCTGCATCATTTGTCGCCGAGGTAACAACCGTAATATCCATTCCGTGAATGGCACCCACACCTTCATAATGAATTTCAGGAAAAATTAACTGCTCTTTTAGGCCCAACGTATAATTTCCCCTGCCATCAAACCCAGTTGCAGATATGCCACGAAAATCCCGAATCCGAGGCAGTGCGGCATGAAGAAGCCGTTCTAAAAATTCATACATGCGCGATTTGCGTAATGTAACCTTACAGCCAATCGGCACGCCTTCTCGCAGTTTAAATCCAGCAATAGACTTCTTGGCCCGCGTGACAATCGGCTTTTGCCCACTGATGTTAGTCATCTCGACAACCGCGGCCTCTAACATCTTTGCATTCGATGTGGCCTCGCCCATTCCAACGTTTAAGACAACCTTCTCAATTTTGGGCACCTGCATACTATTCTTGTAGTTAAATTCTTTAATCAATTCAGGAATCACACTACGAATATACCGCTCTTTAAGAGACACAATGTTATTTATTTTTACTGCTTTTGTCGCCATTTAAAAAACCAGCCCCCCCCACCTAGCCTCCCCCACAAAGGGGGGAGGGATAATTACTTATCTAACCCCCCCCCACAAGGGGGAGGGATCGTTACTTATCTAAAACTTCGCCACAACGACGACAGACCCTAATCTTCTTCCCATCTGCTAACAATTTGGCCGCAATACGAGAAGGCTTATCGCATTTTGCGCAAAGAATCATTACATTGGATATCTGAATGACCCCTTCCTTTTCGATAATACCGCCCTTGGGATATTTATTATTAGGTTTTGTATGTTTCTTAATGAGCTTTAATTGCTCCACCAAGATTCCGCCGCGTTCCCTTAAAACCTGCAAAACCTTCCCCTCTTTTCCTTTGTCATTACCCGACATCACCCGCACAGAATCCCCTTTGCGAAGATTTGTTTTAATGGGGTCAGTCTCTTTTTTTAATTTATTTTTCATAATACTTTAATACTTCTATAGCACTTCAGGCGCCAGTGAAATAATTTTTGTGAATTTTTTCTTGCGAAGTTCGCGAGCAACCGGCCCAAAGATACGCGTTCCCACCGGCTCACCTGCCGCATTGATCAATACCGCCGCGTTCTGGTCAAATTTAATGTAAGACCCGTCTTCTCTTTTAAGCTCTTTCCGCGTCCGAACAATAACGCCGCGAACAACCTCACCCTTTTTAACAGATCCCTGTGACGAGGCCTCTTTGACCGCCCCAACAATGGTATCCCCAACCGTTGCATAACGTTTTTTGGAACCGCCTTTCACATGGAAACACATTACTTTTTTTGCCCCAGAGTTATCCGCAACATGGAGCATGGTGTATATCTGTACCATATTAAGCCTCTCCTGCCTTGTTCAAAATCTCCAACACGACCCATTTTTTTCGAGCACTCAACGGCCGCGTCTCAATAAATTTTACACGATCTCCCAACTTACAGGCATTGTCCGCATCGTGTGCCATATAGGTTGTTGATCTTTTTAAATACTTCTTGAACTGCGGGTCTTTAACAATTCTTTCCACAGAGATTACAACGGTTTTATCCGTTTTATCTCGTATCACATCCCCAACATATTCTTTTCTTTTTTTCAGCATTATAGAGTTACCTTTAAAAATATACGCCCAAACATACGCCCTTTGAGCGCTACACAGACCCCTTCATTTTTGCATACGTCAGAACACGGGCAATATCACGACGCACCATGCGAATCCGCATAATATCTTTAACTTGTCCAAGCGTTTTTTGAAACCTAAGATTAAAAAGCTCTTTTCTGAAGGCCTTCTCCTTTTCAACCAGATCCTCTAATTCAAGCTCTTCTAGCTTCGTCTCTTCCATTTATATCGCCCTTCTTAATACAATTTGTGTTCTAATTGGAAGTTTATACGCCGCAAGCCCTAACGCCTTTTTGGCTATCTCTGGTGTGACGCCCTCCATTTCATACAAGATACGGCCTGGCTTAACCACTGCTACCCAATATTCCACCATACCTTTTCCTTTTCCCATACGCGTTTCAGCAGGCTTTTTGGTAATGGGCTTGTCTGGAAAAATACGAATCCAAACCTTACCCGTCCGCTTAACATATCGGGTAATTGCAATACGGGCAGACTCTATCTGACGCGATGTAATTCTACACGGCTCCATCGCCTTGAGTCCAAACTCACCAAAGCTCACCTCGGACCCTCGCAAGGCAGAACCCCGCATCCGCCCCTTCATCATTTTTCGATGTTTTACCTTCTTAGGCGCAAGCATTTATCCTTCCCCTCTCACTTTATGATGTACATCAAACGGCTCTGGAATATAGTCTCCCTGATAGATCCAGACCTTTACGCCAATCTTTCCCATGGTCGTCGCGGCTTCAGCCGTACCATAATTAATTTTAGCCCTTAAGGTATGCAACGGAACCCGGCCTTCACGATACCACTCCTTTCGAGCGATTTCAGAACCTGCCAATCTTCCAGCGCAACGCACCTTAATTCCTAGAGCACCCATGCGAATCGCAGAGGCCACAGCCTTTTTCATAGCACGACGATAAGCAATCCGCTTCTCCAACTGCAACGCAATACTCTCGGACACCAATTGGGCGTCCATCTCCGGCCGTTTAATTTCCTTAATGTTAATATAGACCGTTTTTTTAGTCATCAGCTCTAGATCGGCCTTGACCTTATCCACTTCAGCGCCCTTACGACCAATAATAATTCCGGGCCTTCCCGTCGCAATGGTCACCTTGATTTGATTTCCAGATCGCTCAATCTCAACAGCGGAAACACCTGCCTGAAAAAATCGCTCTTTTACGGCCTTGCGAACTTTTATATCCTCATGAAGAAGCTTTGCGTAGTCCTTTGCGGAAAACCAGAGTGAACTCCAAGTAGCGCTATAACCCAACCTAAAACCAATCGGATGAACTTTTTGACCCATAAGAAGCTTCTACCCCTTCCCCGTTCTTTGCGCCCTTTGCTTTTTAGCGGCCGTATCTTCTCTTTCAGAAAGAACAATGGTAATATGGCTCATTCTTTTCCGAATTAAAAATGCACGACCCCTTGCACGTGGCTGTGTACGCTTTAATACCGGCGCCCCGTCAACGAATATCTTTGAAACCCACAATAAATCAGCCTCTCCCATATCTTTTTGGGCCGCATTGGCCACAGCAGATTTTAATAGCTTAGCGACCACACGCGCCGCGTGTTGGGGGGCAAATTTTAATATGTTTAACGCATCTGCCGCGCCTTTTCCCCGGATAAGATCTACCACACCCCGCGCTTTTCGAGGTCCCATGTGTCCGTATTTTAAAATTGCCGTTGCTTCCATAGTCTTATTTTAGTGCTGTAGCCTTCTCGCTCTTTGCGGCACCATGTCCTTTAAAAAAGCGGGTTGGGGCAAACTCACCCAATTTATGACCCACCATATTCTCCGTTAAATAAATCGGAATAAATTTCTTCCCATTGTGAATCGCCAAAGTATGCCCAATCATTTCAGGAATCACCGTAGACCGACGAGACCATGTCTTCACCAGTTTTTTTTCGTTGGCATTATTGAGTTTGGTAATTTTTTTTACCAAATGATCATCTATAAATGGCCCTTTTTTTACTGACCTCGGCATATTCTATTCCTATATATGAGGGCAGACACACAGTCTGCCCCTACCCACAGGTGGCGTACCACCTAGTTGCGTCTCTTTACGATGAACGCGTTGGTATATTTTCTCCGACGCGTCTTAAACCCTTTTGCCAACTGACCCCAAGCAGAAACCGGATGCGGATTTCCCTGCCCAGACTTTCCTTCGCCTCCGCCATGCGGATGATCAACCGGATTCTTCACCACACCACGCACAATAGGACGCTTACCCAACCAACGAGATCGTCCTGCTTTTCCAAGCGTATACGTATTATGTTCTATGTTCCCGACCTGCCCTAATGTGGCCATACAGGTAAGATGGATTAAACGCACTTCGCCAGAGCCCAATCGAATCTGCGCCAGCTCCCCTTCCTTCGCCATCAATTGCGCGCCGCCCCCAGCAGAGCGAACCAACTGCCCACCCTTTCCCTGCTTTAACTCGATATTATGAATCGTGCTTCCAAGAGGAATGTTCGCAATCGGCAACGCATTGCCTAAATTAGGCTCTGCAGTCGGCCCAGACATTACTTGATCGTCAACCTTCAATCCTTCAGGCGCAATAATATATCGCTTCTCACCATCCGCATAAAAAAGAAGCGCCAATCTTGCAGAACGGTTAGGATCGTATTCAATAGCCGCAACACGCGCCGGAATGCCAAATTTGTTGCGTTTGAAATCAATAATACGATAGGCCTTTTTATGCCCTCCCCCACGATGACGTGCAGTCATCCGACCGGCATTATTACGCCCACCCGATGACGGTTTAGGTGAAACAAGTCGCTTTTCAGGCTTTGTTTTTGTTATCTCATCAAACGTAAGCCCCATCGCAGAACGACGGCCAGGAGATGTTGGTTTATATGTTTTAATTCCCATAGCTTTTCCACCCGCCAAACAACCCCCTTAATCCCCCTTTGTTAAGGGGGAAGGAGTCG